>JAIPIT010000031.1:2500-21809 GCA_021734505.1 Fidelibacterota bacterium
ACATAATCGCCAGTCGGATCGACGATGTTTGCACTCAATTTCGGGTATAATAAAATTCCCATTCGGACCATAGGGTTTTGTCAATTCCGGATCCTGGGAACCAAATATTGCTAAAGCGGGCACTCCGAGAGCTACAGAAAGGTGCACAGACATGGAATCACACCCTATCAACAAGCGAGAATCAACGATTAATTCTGCCATCTCAAGCAAATTTCCGGAAAATGCATTTATACCTTCAGGCGCAATTTCTCCCGGTGGTGTAATCCACATCGGGTCATATTCGTCTTCTCTTAATAACTTAATTAATTCAACCCAATGCTCAAATGGCCAACGACGACCTTCGTGATTAGCACCCGGGTGTAATAATATCCTGTTTTTTTCTTTTACTTTATTTTCTATACCCGTTAAAAGAGGCACCTCTCTTTTCACCGGAATACCCAGTAAATTCAATAATTCAAAGGGGCGCTCGACCTGATGTTCACCATAGGGATAATCAATAACATGAGTCAGCCATTTAGCACCTCCGCTAAAGCTAAAACCTGCGCGATATTTTGCTTTATATTTATTAAGCATGCGTAAACGGCGCACATCGGCATGAAAATCAAAAACAAGATCATATTTTCCCGAACCGGGCAGTTCTTTTGGATATTCCATTATACAATCGGCCAAATGAGTCGCTTCTGCCAATTTCTTTAGAGGTGAAACGCATAACAGATCGATCTCAGCATGAGGAAACCCTTCTTTTAAAGCAGTCAGGGTGGGTTCAAGCATCAATACATCTCCAATGCACTGATGTTCCTGAACTAATATTTTTTTAATTTCTTTTTTGGGTAAGGGTTTGTTAGCATTTTTGGATGGATTGAAATTTCCACTGATACGGCTAACCAAGCGAGCCATTGCAAGTTTTCCGGGGTTTAGTATTTGTTGACCTTTAATATTCATTACAAACCTATCTTGTCATAATAACGATATAAACTTTCGCTCACCGAAGCTATATCATGATACTTCTTAACCCATAAAGAACCTTCATGCCCTTTCTTTAAGCGCAATTCGAGCTTACCTGCATACTTTAACAAATTATCATATAATGTGGCTTTATTTACATTCACAAAAGGATGATCCGGGATAAATTTACAATATTTTTCATTCATCTCTGTCATGGTGCAAACACCTAAGGCCAGTGATTCCACAGAATTCATGCCATATCCCCAACCACCACGGTCATTTATTTGATCAATAAAAATATCACTCCTGCGCTTTATTTGCATGGCTTCTTCATGTGACTTATTTTCAATTAATTCAAATTTAATCTTTCCCTGTCTCTCAAGTTTTCTACAAATGGGGATAATATCATTACTCCCTTTATAATAACGATTCGTTGGAGCATGTGTTACCAGTGGTAAGTCATCTTTATTATTGATTTTTGTATATAGCTTTTGAAATGCATCCACATCAAAAGGGAGAAAGATGTAATGAATATTGGGGTGCTTTTCAAGCAGATCAACCTCATTAGTAAGGTTCAGATCGCTTATCTCATCCAGGGGTAGCAACACCCCTCTGCTGCGAAGATCTTCGCCATGGTAGTGGCATATAAGCTTTGCGCCGCGTTTCTTAAGTTCTTTTGCAAATTTTGCATCTTTATAAAAATCCATTCCGGATTCAAAATGCACAACATCAAAATTATAGAGATCTTCTTCTTTAATAGCAGTTTGGATAATTTTATCCCAATTCTTTTCTTTCCATGCAAGAAATGCCTTATCAAAATGACCCTCAGGCCGCCAAATGGGAGGATAACCTTCTCTATCCTTGTGATATCCTTCTTTTCCGCGATATAACTGATATATTCTATGGCGGATATTTTTCAGGAAAGGTCGGGTAAAATTAAAGGGAAGATCAAGACAAATATCCTCTTCAAATGCTTTAGGTGAACGAAAAAATGTTACATAACGGACATTATTTCCATGCTTTTCATGGATACGCTTATAGAGGCTAAGAGTCCCTACAGTATTTTCCGGTGAGATATAGAGGATATTCATGAATATCAGAGGTTTTTATAATCTGAAACGGTTTTGTTCTTAAAAGGTTTCAAAAAGTTGCGTTGAGCTTCAATGAATACGGTTTCGGTACTAAAGTGTTTTTCGGTTGGAGCTTTTTCATCATTAATATTAAATTCTGATGAGAATTCAATCTTTTGCAATGCATCTATGACATCATTTAAATGAATATATTCGGGATTCTGGGCAAAAACAAAACGAGGTATTTCACTTCTGACAGGGTCCAGATACTCCAACTCCACAAGTTCCTGACAAACATCTGTCATAGTATTCAAACGCACACCTATATAATCGCAGAATTTATCCAATGCAGGAATGGCTTTACCGCGACGATAGAAAGAATTCATCCAAATCAAAATTGAAACACCGAGATAAGCGTGCGTGTAATGCGTTGATGCATTCTCGTACCCACGGTATAGGTTAGTCATCAATCGTCTATTCTGGAAGGTATATGCCAGCTCAGCACCAAGCAGGATGATCATCCATGTTAAATACATCCAGATCATAAAGATCGGAATAATACCAAGAGAACCGTAAAAACTGGTTACCGTGGTCATTCTCATAACATATAAATAAAAGTAGTTCTTAGAGAATTCCCAGAGAAGCGCGGAAAAAATACCGCCAAAAAGAGCACTCTTAAAAAGGACCTTTGCTCTGGGCAAAAGAAGATTAAGCATTACCATCACAAACAATGTGATCAAGAAGGGTAAAAATCTATTATATATGAAGCCTATAAAAGTACTTTGTTGGATCATCATGTCCATATAGCCGCCATCGGGCATTAGAAAATTCTTTATATAGGTATTGCCAACTATCAACAGAGGTGTGATGGTAAAAAAGATCCAGAATCCGGTTAATTTCCTAAAATAACTACCCCCTTTTTTCACACGCCAAATTTCGTTGAAAACCCTTTCGGATATAACAATGATCGCAGTTCCGGCCATCATTAATCCGGCAATTGCAATCAAGCTAATAACAGAGGTAGTTCCAAGATTCCGGAATGCATCCTGAGAGATATTTGTTTGTAACCAGGTACTTAATTGTCCATGGAATTCAGGCACTAAATAAGGGAATATATTTTCTTCGGCAAACTTAATGACGGTTTCACCCAAACCGTAAAGACCTGCAATACTGAAGATCAATACCGAAATAGGTATAAGAGATACAATACTAACATAGGCAAGACTACCGGAATGCACAAAACACATATTAGCTATAAAATCCTTAAATGTCAGATACAATAGCCATAATATCTTTTTAATAGAACGGCGAAATCCGGTCGTTAATCCATCATCACGTACAAAGAAAAAACGCACCCATCTTCTGAATATATTATCTTTATTCTTTTTTGAGATCATGTCATCATTCATTATTGTTTTATTATCTTTTTAATATAGAAATAAAAAGAGAATAGTTCAAGTAAATAGACATTTTGTAACTGTATGTAGTTTCAGCATTTTTATGCTGAAAACAAAGATCCTCTCAGCTTGCACAAAGAGGATCAAAGTATATTTGTATTTCTACAAGAAATTACTATTTATCGTCAGCTACTTCAACTGCTTCTTCAGCTTTATTTTCTACAATCTCTTCAGCAGGAGCGGCTTCTTCAACTATTTCTTCAGCAACAACTTCAGCTTCGACGACTTCGACGGTTTCTTCAACCGGAGCTTCTACTTTGACCTCAGTTTTTTTGCTTTCTACGGGTTTGCTTTCTTTCTTTGCAGCAGGTTTTTTCTTTTCTTTCTTCGGTTCTTCACTGAAGAAATCAACCAACTGAAGCAAAACAACCTTAGAAGAATCATTAGGACGATATCCTAATTTGATCAGGCGTGTATATCCGCCATGACGATTCTCATAGACAGGGGCGATCTCATCAAACAAGATAGTTGTCGCTTTTTTATCGCGAAGAATTGCAAATGCAAGGCGGCGTGCATGGGTTGTGCCCTTTTTACCATAGGTTATCAGGCGTTCAACCAATCTACGAGCTTCTTTTGCTTTAGCTTCGGTGGTTTTGATCTGCTTATGAAGCAAAACAGATGCAGCCATGTTTTGAAGCATAGCTTTGCGATGGCTGGCAGTACGGCCGAGTTTTTTGCCTCGTTTTTGATGTCTCATTTATCTGCTTTCCTTATTTATTCATGTCTTTCATGTACTGGGAAATTTCCATTCCGAAGCGTAAACCGAGATTATCCAGTTTTGCAACCAGTTCATTTAATGATTTACGACCAAAATTCTTATACCGGAGCATTTCCTGTTCTTCTTTTACGACAAGATCCGAAATAATACGAATATCAGCTGCCTGTAGACAATTATATGAGCGTACTGATAATTCAAGCTCATCAATACTGCGCAGAAGCTGTTTGCGTATGCGAAGGATCTCTTCATCAATCTGTTCTTCAGGTTCAATGATGTTCTTTGACTTCAATTCCGAGAAAGGACTCAGATGATTGATCATCATATCAGATGAATAAGAAAGTGCATTATCCGGGGTCATAGAGTTATCAGTAAAGATCTCGATAGTTAATTTTTCGAGGTCTTCCTTAATACCAGATTGGAGTTTTACTACATCGAAATTGACTTTCAGGATAGGTGAAAAGATCGAATCTATTGGAATAGTATCAACTGGTACATCCGGTGTGCGGTTTTTCTCAGCCGGTGAATAACCACGGCC
Organism: Fidelibacterota bacterium; assembly: GCA_021734505.1. Taxonomy (GTDB): domain Bacteria; phylum Fidelibacterota; class Fidelibacteria; order Fidelibacterales; family Fidelibacteraceae; genus M50B103. Next base: position 7,226 of record JAIPIT010000031.1, read on the forward strand.
GCGACCAAACCACAATGTCAAGTTTATCTCTTTATCTTCCTGAATGTTCATAATATGAAAATTAGGATTCATGATCTTGATATTCGGATTCTCAGCATTCAGATCTTTTGCTTTGATCTCTTTTGGGCCCTGTAATTTCAGGACAACCTTTGCAGGTTTAGCTTCTAAGAGATCTAATTTGACCTGTTTCAAGTTCAGGATGATGGTCGCAACATCTTCCAATACTCCCTCAATGGTTGAGAACTCATGAAGTACATTTTCAAAACGTACAGCTGTGATCGCACAACCGGGAATGGATGAAAGCATAATGCGACGTAGGGTATTCCCTACCGTGGTACCGAAACCGCGTTCGAGCGGTTCGATCGTAAATTTTCCATAGCTGTCGGAATATGTATCCCGATCGACTTTGATTTTATCTGGAATTTGAAAGTTAGGCATTATTTCAATTCCTTTTCTTTTTATGTTATTTAGAATACAACTCAACGACCAGTTGTTCATTGAAATCTTCAGGAAGTTCACTACGTTCCGGGATTTTAATGAATTCACCGACCAGTTTTGCTTTATCAATCGACATCCAGGGCAAAGTATGGTCACCTTTGATACGTTTTACCGAATCAAGGATAAGCGGAATACGTTTGCTTTTATCACGAACGCGGATCTCAGACCCTTCTTTAACAGAAAAAGAAGGAATATTGACCTTGCGATTGTTTACCAGGAAATGTCCGTGTGTTACAAGCTGACGGGCCGCGCGACGAGTGGGTGCAAAACCCATACGATAGACGACATTATCAAGACGGCTTTCCAGCATCTGTAATAATACATGACCTGTAATTCCTTCTTTGAGATCAGCTTTCTTAAAATAATTACTGAATTGTTTCTCTAAAACACCATAGGTGTATTTAATTCGTTGTTTTTCGCGCATCTGAATACCATAGTCTGATAGACGTCTGCGTGAAGTGGGTCCGTGTTCTCCAGGCGGATAGTTCTTGGTTATCCGTGAAAATTTTGGAGACTCAAAACACGGGTAATCTAAACGACGACAGACTTTACCTCTTGGGCCTTTAAATCTAGCCATTATATATTCTCCTAAACTCTACGACGTTTGGGTGGTCTACACCCGTTATGTGGGATGGGTGTCACATCTTTGATCGCAGTCACCTGCAATCCAGCCAGTGATAGGGCACGAATGGCCATTTCACGACCGCCCCCGGGACCTTTTACTCTAACTTCAATACGAGCTAAACCAGCATCCATAGCTTCACGCGCGGCAACTTCTGCTGCCTGACCTGCTGCATAAGGTGTGCTCTTACGAGACCCCTTAAAACCAACACGTCCTGCGGTTGCCCAGGCAATGGTATTTCCGTACTGATCTGCGAGAGTGATCACTGTATTATTGTAAGTAGCCTTGATGAACGCGATCCCATCAGGATCTACCTTCACCTTTCTTTTCTTACGTCTAACTTGTTGTTTCTTAGCCAATTCAACCTCCTAAGGGGTTAGCTCTTATGATTTACGTTTTTTCTTCACAGCGGCTTTTTTCTTGCCTTTGCGAGTACGTGCGTTATTTTTAGTATTCTGACCACGAGTTGGTAATCCGCGACGGTGACGCAGGCCACGATAACAGCCAATATCCATCAATCGCTTAATGTTCATGGTTGTTTCAGTACGCAAGGCACCTTCAACTTTATGGTCATCACCAATAACTTTCCGGATCGCTGCTACTTGATCGTCGCTAAGATCTCTTGTGCGGATCTCGGGATCAACCTTTGCATCCACCAGAATGTTCATTGCTACCGTTCGGCCAATGCCAAAAATATAGGTCAAAGCAATTTTGACTTTCTTATCTTTGGGTAAATCTACACCTGCTATACGAGCCAATGTTTACCTCCTGATCAACCTTGTCGTTGTTTATGTTTACTGTTAGGACAAATAACCCGGACAACGCCCTTACGGCGAATGATCTTGCATTTATCACACATCTTTTTTACTGATGCTCTTACTTTCACAATTTTATCCTCTTTTTATCCGTTTTTCTTGTCTATATGCTGACATTATTTGTAACGATATACAATACGTCCGCGTGACAGATCATAGGGTGACAATTCGAGAGACACTTTATCACCGGGAAGAATTTTGATGTAATGCATCCGCATCTTTCCGGAAATATGTGCCAAAACCTCATGGCCGTTCTCGAGCTCAACCCGGAACGATGCATTCGGTAGTGTTTCAAGAATAGTTCCATCCACTTTTATCGATTTTTGCTTCGCCATATCACTTGCCACTTGTTAAAATGTTAGGACCTTTTTTTGTGATCGCTATCGTATGTTCAAAATGGGCGGAGGGTTTACGGTCACGCGTGACGATCGTCCAACCATCAGACAATGTCCGTACTCCAACTTTTCCCATATTTACCATTGGTTCAATGGCAATCACGAGTCCTTCTTTCAAAATTATCCCCCGTCCTGCTTTTCCATAATTCGGGACTTGAGGATCTTCATGCAGCCGCTGGCCAATACCGTGACCTACAAGTTCACGTACCACAGAGTATCCCTGTGATTCGGCGTAGGTCTGAATGGCGTGGCCAATATCAGATAGATGATTCCCTATAACAGCCTTTTCAATTCCCAGGACAAGACATTGCCTGGTCACATCCATGAGCCGTTGTTTTTCGGGTGATACATTACCTACTGCGTAAGTGCGGGCATGATCACCATGATAACCTTTCAGGAGCGCCCCACAATCGATGCTGACAATATCTCCATCTAGAAGATATGTGCTTTTACTTGGAATTCCATGAACAATTTCTTCGTTACGTGAGATACAAAGTGTTGCAGGAAAACCGCCGTACCCTTTAAATGAGGGTACTGCATTTTGTGAGCGTATGTACTCTTCTGCAAGTTCATCGAGTTTCAAACTGTTCATGCCGGGTTTAATCCACGTTTCAAGCATACATAGCGTGTCGTGGACGATCTTCCCGGCTGCACGTAATAACTCAATTTGTTCTGCAGATTTGTAATAGATCATCTTTTCTCTTCTTGTCAATTAACTTAGAAGCGTCGTCGCCCTTTGAGTTTACCTTTTTTCATAAAGCCGTCATAATGACGTGAGATCAAGTGTGACTCAATCTGCTGAAGTGTATCTAATGCTACACCCACAAGAATGATCACAGATGTTCCGCCAAAGAAGCTTGCAAGGTTATAATCAATGTTCAAGACCTTCATCAATATGTAAGGTAATATTGCCACGAACGCCAGCATTATTGCGCCGGGCAATGTAATCCTTGTAATAATATTATCCAAGTATTCAGCCGTTTTCTTTCCGGGCCGGATACCGGGAATGAACCCACCGTTCTTTTTCATGTTATCCGCAACTTCGGTGGGATTGAATGAGAGTGCGGTATAAAAATATGCGAACAGAATAATGATGATCGAATAGATCACCCAGTAGGGCCAGTTATCAACCGTGAACCAACCGCGGTTCAGCCACTCAACGTTGCTAAATAGCATACGTAATGAGTTGGGGATGAACACGATAGTCTGTGCAAAAATGATCGGCATAACACCCGAGCTATTAACGCGCAATGGTATGTATGTTGACTGACCTCCGTAGATCTTTCTGCCGATAACTTTCTTTGCATATTGGACAGGGATCTTGCGAACACCCTGTGTCAAATAAACAACGAAACCGATCACGATGACCAGGATAACAATGAGAATGATCTCAACAAGTAAATCACGGGCACCTGCGCGTAGCATGGCGATCTCGTTACTAATTGTTGCAGGTAGGCGGGATATAATGTTGACCATAATGATCAGGGAAATACCGTTACCGATACCTCGATCTGTGATCTGTTCACCTAGCCACATCAATAACATAGTACCCGTTACCAATGCAATTACGGTCATCAGAATGAAGCCCAAACCGGGATAAGCAACAACACTTTGATAATTTGCTTGAAGTTTCTGCAGATAGCCAGCTACCGCCCATGCCTGCATAGCAGCCAAAATAACGGTACCATAACGCGTGATCTGAGTGATCTTGCGACGACCAGCTTCGCCTTCGTTCCGGAGACGCTGAAAATATGGGAATACACTACCTAGCAAAGTGATAATAATGCTGGTGCTGATGTAAGGCATAATACCGAGTGCAAAAACGGTTGCCTTCTTGAATGCACCTCCGGCAAACATATCCCATAAGCCTAGCAGAGTATTGTCCATTCCTGATGCCGCCATCGCCAGTAGTTTTGCGTTAATTCCGGGTAAGGGAATATGTGCACCAACTCGGACTAAAAAGAGGACAAACAATGTAAAGAACAAACGTTGTCTCAATTCTTGGATCTTAAACATCGAACGAACACTTTGCATCATAATACTACAGCCTTTCCACCCGCTTTTTCAATCTTTTCTTTAGCTGTTTCGCTAAAAGAATCGGCGGTAATGTCCATTGCTTTGGTCATTTCGCCGTAACCAAGGATCTTAACAGGTTTATTCAGTTTCTTAATCAGTCCATATTCCTTTAGTGTCTCTGCAGTAACTGTTTTAACATCTTCAAGAAGATTCAATTCCTGTAGATTTACGATCTGATATTCCTGACGGAATCGTTTATTTGAAAAACCGCGCTTTGGTGTCCGGCGCTGCAAAGGCATCTGACCACCTTCAAACCAAGGATGATGTTTAGAACCACTTCGTGATTTCTGTCCATTCATACCTCGACCTGCTGTGGTACCCCAACCGGAAGCAGTACCGCGTCCAAGACGCTTTGTTTTCTTTTTTGTTGACCCTATTGCAGGGGTTAATTTCGATAAACTCATGAAACCTCCTCTACATCTAAGAGATGAGGGATTTTAGCGATCATACCACGAATCGCGGGATTGTCCGGCAAGATCACGGTTTTGCCTATCTTACCCAGTCCAAGAGCTTCAATTGTCAAATGGGTTTTCTTCCGATAGCCAATTGTGCTTTTAATCTGTGTGACTTTAAGTTCTTTTTTACTTACCATTTTAGTTAAAAACCTCCTCGATTGTCACACCCCGTCGTTTTGCTACCATGTATGCGTCTTCGAGTAATTCTAGAGCGTGCATGGTTGCTTTAACAACATTATGTGAATTTGCGCTGCCGATAGATTTTGCAAGAATGTCATGCACGCCTACTTGTTCCATGATAGCACGGACAGGGCCTCCGGCGATAATACCGGTACCCGGTGAAGCAGGTTTAAGCAAGACCTTTGCGGCACCGTATTTAGCAGTGATCTCAAAGGGAATAGTTCCATTTATGATAGGTACGCGAATGATGTTTTTCTTTGCATCTTCACGACCTTTATTAATCGCATCCGTTACTTGGTTTGATTTACCTAGGCCAATTCCAACATGTCCTTTGGAATCACCGATCGCAACAATAGCGTTGAAACGAAAACGGCGACCACCGGTAACTACCTTAGCGACGCGATTCAGCTTGATTAATTTTCCTTCACTCAATTCGAGTTCTGACGGATTAATTGATCTCAATGCGTTACTCCTTTGTTAGAATTCTAAACCGTTTTTGCGGCATGCGTCAGCCAATGCTTTGACGCGGCCGTGATAAATAAAACCATTCCTGTCAAAAACAACGGCTTTGACGCCCTTTGCTTTTGCTTTCTCGGCAATAGCTTTGCCAACACTGAGACTGTAATCAGTCTTAGTTTTATCTTTCAATGAAGCGCGAAGTTCTTTTGCAAAGGAACTAGCCGAGCAAATAACTTCATGATTGTCATCATTAACAATCTGTGCACTGATGTGCATATTGCTTCGATATACAACGAGACGGGGACGTTCAGAAGTACCGGATAAACGTTTTCTGATCCGGGTTTTCTTTTTGATCCTTGCATCGCGTTTTAATTTACTTTTATCTTTCATGATTGATCCTTTATCATGCCCAATTAGGCACCGGCAGTTTTACCGGCTTTACGCTGAATCTGTTCACCCACATAACGAATACCTTTACCTTTATAAGGCTCAGGTTTGCGTAATTTGCGGATCTGAGCGGCAACTTCGCCGACTTTTTGTTTATCAATTCCCGTTACTTTGATAATATCACGGGCAACTGAGAGTTCGATGCCTTCAGGAGCATCCATCAGGATCTGATGAGAATAACCAAGTGAAAGCAGAAGACGTTTATTGCTTCTGACCTCACCCTGGAAACCTACACCGACGATCTGAAGTGATATCTCATAACCATCTGTTACTCCCGTGACCATATTTGCGATCAAGGCACGAGTCAAACCGTGATATCCACGGTACTTTTTCTCGTCAGAAGGGCGTTCGACAACAACTTCATTGTTCTCGATTTTAGCGGTAATCCCTTCAGGGAAGGGTTTTACGAGCTCGCCTTTAGGTCCTTTGACCGTAATGACATTATCTTTTATATCTACCGTTACACCATTGGGTAGCGGAATGGGTTTTTTACCGATTCTCGACATAAAAATCCTCTCTTACCATATCTTACACAAGTATTCACCGCCGACCTGCATCTTGCGCGCATCCTTATCGGTGATCACACCATGGGATGTTGACAGGATACCGATGCCTAAACCATTGTTTACGCGGGGGATATCTGTACTTTTAACATACATTCTACGACCGGGTTTACTTACTCGTTCAAGAGTGTAAATAACGGGACGACCATCTACCTGATATTTCAGATAAAGACGAAGCATACCTTGTTTACCATCTTCAATCAAGATAAAATCTTTTATGTAACCCTTTTCTCTGAGTACTAGAGATATCCTGGCCTTTAATTTACTAGCCGGGATCTCTACCCAGGGATGTCCTGCTTTAGACGCGTTTCTAATACGTGTCAAAAAATCTGCAATAGGATCTGTTACCATTTGTTACCTCTTTTTACCAACTTGCCTTTGTTACGCCGGGTATTTCACCCTTTAAAGCCAGTTCACGAAAACAAATTCGGCATAGCCCGAATTTACGATACACGGATTTTGGACGACCGCAACGTGAGCAGCGGGAATACTTCCGTGATGAGAATTTTGGTTCGCGCTTAGCTTTTGCTACTAATGATGTCTTTGCCATAAGAAATTAATCCTTATTTTTCGTCACGGCGCACAAAAGGAAAACCGTAACCCTTAAGCAATTCAAATGCTTCCTGGTCAGTATTCGCTGTTGTGGTGAATGTGACGTTCATTCCACGAATAGTATCCACTTTATCATAATCAATTTCCGGGAAAATGATCTGTTCGGTAATACCGATAGAGTAATTCCCCTGTCCGTCGAATGCTTTATCTGAAAGACCGTTAAAGTCACGCACACGCGGTAATGCAATATTGATGAAACGATTCATGAATTCATACATATTGACATCACGCAGGGTAACCATAAGACCTACAGGATCGCCTTTACGGATCTTGAAATTGGAAATGGCTTTCTTCGCATAAGTAATAACCGGTTTCTGGCCGGCAATTGTTGTTAGATCAGTGACCGCATGTTCCATTTTGCTCTTATCTTCACGTGCAGTGCCAAGGCCGATGCTTAACGTGATCTTTGAGAGTTTAGGGACCTGCATCACGTTCTTATATCCGAAGGATTTAATAAGAGCTGGTGTGATCTTTTCTTTATACAATTTTTGTAATATTGGGGTATTGCTCATTCTTACTTCCCTTCCACAGTTTCACCCGATTTTTTGGAATAACGCACTTTTGAACCATCTTTCAAAATACGTGTTCCAACGCGGGTAGGCTTACCATTCACAACCAACATAACATTGGAAGAATGGATAGCGGCTTCTTTTTCAATAATACCGCCTTGAGGGTTTTGCTGGCTGGGACGGGTAGCGCGTTTCACCAAATTAACACCTTCGATGATCACGCGGCTGGTTTTTAGGAAAACCTTAAGGATCTTTCCTTCCTTGCCCTTGTATTTACCGGCAATAACCTTAACTACATCACCTTTTTTGATATGCACAGTTTTTCTCCTTACAGTACTTCAGGCGCCATTGACACGATTTTCATGTAATGTTTTTCGCGCAATTCACGGGCTACGGGTCCAAAAATACGAGTTCCGATTGGCTCGCCTTGCTCATTGATCAACACAACGGCATTTTCATCAAAACGAATATAGGAGCCATCAGGGCGTCCTACTTCTTTATTGGTACGGACTATGACCGCTTTAGAAATATCACTCTTTTTAGCTGATCCACCCGGTATCGCCTGCTTCACCGTAACGACAATAACGTCGCCAAGGCTTGCATAACGGCGACCGGTTCCACCCAATACTTTAATGCATTGTACAACTTTTGCACCTGTGTTGTCAGCAACCTTTAATCTACTTTCAACTTGAATCATTGCTTATCTGCCTTTCAACTTTGATGCTAATTTGCGACCGGCGCATGATCAATGATCTCATTGACCCGCCAACGCTTATTACGGCTCATCGGACGTGTTTCAACAATGGAAATGGTATCACCTATACGACAAGCGTTAGCTTCGTCGTGGGCCATGAATTTCCGACTACGGTTAATATATTTACCATAGACAGGATGTTTGATCCGCCGGCTAACCAGCACGGTGACCGTTTTATCCATTTTGTTGCTAACAACAACACCGATTTTTTCTTTACGATTTGTATATGTCATGTCTGAACTTCCTGTTATTTACGCAATCCGAGTTCATACTCATGAATGATTGTCTTGAGCTGGGCGACTTCACGTTTCAAGTAACGTAGTTGACCCGGATTCTCAAGCTGTTGTAAAGCGTGCTGGAAGCGGAGATTCATCAACGCTTCTTCGTCATCACGTAATTTTACAATCACTTCATCTTTAGTTAATTCTTTCAATTCGGCCTTCGATAACATCGATTATCCTCCCACTTCACGCCGTTTGACCATCTTTACCTGAATAGGTAATTTATGTCCGGCCAGACGGAATGCTTCTTTCGCCATTGCTTCATTTACCCCTTCAACCTCGAAGAGGATACGGCCCGGTTTAATAACCGCAACCCAAAATTCGGGTCCACCTTTACCTTTACCCTGACGAGTTTCAGCAGGTTTTTTTGATACCGGTTTGTCCGGGAATATACGGATCCACATTTTACCGTGTTTACGGACAATACGTGATATAGCTACACGGCTTGCTTCGATCTGGCGACTGTTCAACCAACAAGCTTCCAGGGCCTTTAAGCCATAATCTCCGAAGCTGACCGTTGATCCACGGTATGCCAAACCAGCGCGACGACCGCGATGTTGTTTTCTGTATTTTACCTTTCTAGGCACTAACATAGGTTACTCCATTCCTGTTAGATAGTAGATACTTCACCGTTGCAGATCCACACTTTGATACCAATACAACCATAAGTTGTGAATGCTGTTACTTCAGCATAATCGATATCTGAACGCAGGGTATGCAAAGGAACTCGCCCTTCACGAGCCGTTTCTTTACGTGCCATTTCAGCACCGCCGAGACGACCTGATAGCTGGATACGAATACCCTCGGCTCCCTGACGCATTGTATTCTGGATACTGCGCTTCAGGATGCGACGGAAAGGCATCTTTTTAACCAACTGCTGGGCAATGTTCTCACCCACTAAGTATGCATTCAATTCAGGCTTTTTGATTTCTACAACATTAACGTTAACGTCAAATTGAGTTAGCTTTCTAATTTCTTCGCGTAACTGGTCAACCTCTTTACCTTTTGCACCGATAACAACACCGGGGCGTGAGGTATGGATCGTAATAGAGATCGCTTTGGATGTCCGTTCAATCTCGATCTTTGCGATACCGGCATTTGATAAACGTTTTTTCAAATATTTCCGGAGCATGAGATCTTCGTTGAGTTTTGCAGCAAAGTTGCGCTCATCATACCAATTTGAGAGCCATCCCCTTGTTATACCAAGACGGAAACCATATGGATGTGTTTTCTGACCCAAGGTTTACTCCTTCTCTTTCGTTTCAGTCTCAACAGCAATTTCTGGTGTTGCGACAACGATCGTTAAATGACAAGTGCGTTTCCGAATCATGTATGCGCGTCCCATTGAACGGGGACGAATTCGCTTCATGACGGGGCCTTGATTTGCATACGCTTCAGCAATTACCAATTCATCCGGATTGACTTTTGCACCTTCTTCTGAATTCAATAAATTTGAAACAGCGGAACGTGTGGTCAATTCAACTATTTTGGCTGCCTTCTTCGGCATAAATGCAAGCATATTTATGACAGAGTTCACCTGTTTGCCACGAACCATGTCGAGCATAGGCTTCATCTTTTTGGCACTTTGCCGTATGTACTTGTTTACTGCACGAGCTTTCATTATTTACCTACTCTTGTTTATGACTTATGTCCGCGATATGTTCGCGTGGGTGAAAATTCGCCCAATTTATGACCAACCATGTTCTCGGTGACATAGATCGGAATGAATTTTGTACCGTTATGCACTGCGAAAGTGTAGCCGACAAAGTTCGGTGTGATAGTAGAACGACGAGACCAGGTTTTAATAACCTTTTTCTTGCCCGATTCTATCATTTGATCCACTTTCTTCAGCAGTGATTCATTGACATAAGGACCTTTTTTTAATGACCTAGGCATATGTATTCACCTTTACTTTTTCTTCCGACGTGCAACAATATACTTATTGCTCGGATTATTTTTCTTACGGGTTTTATACCCTTTGGTCGGCTTGCCCCATGGTGTGCGTGGATGTCCACCACCTGAAGTTTTACCTTCACCACCACCATGCGGGTGATCTACAGGGTTCATTGCAACACCGCGGACTTTCGGGCGTCTGCCCTTCCAACGGTTGCGACCGGCTTTCCCAAGGGTTATATTCTGATGATCTTTATTACCTACTTCACCAATAGTGGCCAAGCAAGCGTCCAAGATCAATCTCATTTCACCCGAAGGAAGTTTAATAGTTACGTATTTTCCATCTTTTGCCATAATCTGGGCGCCTGCACCGGCACCTCTGGCAATTTGAGCTCCCTTGCCGGGTTTCATTTCAATATTATGAACTTGAGTACCTGCAGGGATTTCTTTTAACGGTAATGCATTCCCTTTTTTGATGGGTGCATTGGGACCGGATATCAACTGATCACCGACATTAATGCCCGCGGGACAAATGATGTATCTTTTTTCACCATCTGCATAAATGAGCAGGGCAATATTTGCCGAACGATTGGGATCGTATTCAATAGCTGCAACGCGGGAGGGTATACCAAATTTATTCCGTTTAAAATCAATTATACGGTATTGACGTTTGTGACCACCACCGCGTCTGCGGGAGGTGATGCGACCCATATTGTTACGACCACCGCTCTTTGGATTCGGTACAAGCAGTGATTTTTCCGGTGCTTTTTTAGTCAACTCGTCAAAAACCAATGTGGTTTTATAACGTTGACCCGGAGTGTGTGGTTTGTAGCTCTTTAAAGCCATATTATTCCTATTCCTTAAACAGCAGTTTCGCCTTCAAAGAAATCAATGCGGTTTCCTTCAGCAAGGGTTACGATCGCTTTTTTCCAATTTGATCGTTTTCCTTCTGTACGGATAACTCGTCCACCACTGCGAACGGTCATTGATTTCACTTTACCTTTTCTATTCATCGTTTTAACGTCAGTTACCTGAACCTTGAAACGATCTTCAATTGCCCTCTTGATCTCGATTTTGTTAGCATCGGGAGCAACAACAAAGGCATACTTGCCCATCTGTTCGCTCATGATACTGATCTTCACTGTCAAGATAGGTCGGATTATGATATTCTTTTTCATCTGCTTGTCATATCCTTATTTAAGTGCATCGTTGATGGTCTTGACAGCGGATTCTTCGATCACAAGCATTGCACAATCCATGATCTCATAAGTAGAGGCACGTTCAGCAGCGACGATATATACATTGGGAATATTTCGTGCTGACAAAAAGAGATTCTCTGTAAGTTCTGAGACTAGAATGGTCAATTTCTTGCCTGTTAAGCCCATCTGTTCAAGCATTGCAACAAAGGTACTTGTTTTAGCTTCTTTTAGATTAAAATCAGCAACGACAAGAACGGCTTTTTCATTCACCTTTTGCGACAAAGCACTGCGACGAGCAAGGCGTTTTACCTTCTTGGGCAGTTTTGTCGTATAAAGGTGTGGCTCTGGACCGAATGCACGTCCACCACCGACCCAAATAGGGGAACGGCGTGAACCTGAACGAGCGGTTCCGCGACCTTTTTGTTTCCAGGGTTTAGCACCACCACCGCGTGATTCGCCACGGGTTTTGGTTTTATGCGTTCCCTGTCGCATATTGGCAAGTTCCGCCTTGACAGCGAGGTACATGGTATGTTCATTGGGTTCAATACCAAATACTTCTTTTGCAAGGTCCACTTTCTTATCCAATTTTTCGCCATTGGTTTTGAAGACATCTATTTTCATACCATATCTCCCACTTTAACCAGTTGCAAGATACCGTTCCGGGATCCGGGAACGCTGCCTTTAACCAATAGTATGTTTTTATCCGGGCGAATTTCAATAACTTCAATATTCCGAACAGTCACTGTTTCGTTACCCATTTGACCTGACATTTTCATACCTTTCCAAACGCGGGAAGGAGATGAACCTGCACCGATCGAACCTGGAGCACGCAAACGATCCTTTTGACCATGGCTCGCCGGACCACCGGAAAAGTTATGACGTTTCATGGTTCCCTGAAATCCTTTTCCTTTGGATCTTCCGGTTACCGCAACGATGTCACCTTTTGCAAAGATTTCAACATTGATCTCGTCACCTACTTTGAGGTCACTTACTTCATTAAGACGAAATTCTTTCAGCGTACGCAATACTTTGCCGGCACCTTTAAGGTGACCAAGTTCAGGTTTAGTAATGATCTTCTCCCGAACTTCGTCAAAGCCGACCTGCACTGCGGTATAACCGTCAGTTTCGTCCGTCTTGATTTGTGTTACATAGCATGGTCCTGCTTCAATGACAGTCACCGGGATATTCCGGCCACGCTCATCGAAAATGCGGGTCATACCAACTTTTTTTCCTATGATTCCGTTCACAGTTTTAACCTTTTCTATTCATAAGGGCGCCTATAAAAGCACCCTGCATGTTAGGGTTTGTTTTAAACCTTAATTTCAATATCCACGCCGGCAGGTAAGTCTAACTTCATCAATTCATCGATGGTCTTCGTCGTGGTATTCAGGATTTCAACAATGCGCTTATGTACTTTGATCTGAAATTGCTCGCGTGATTTTTTATTTACGTGCGGTGAGCGGTTAACCGTTATTACCGAACGTTTTGTTGGCAAAGGAATCGGACCCGAAATAACGGCTCCGGTTGCTTTTGCGCGCTGAACGATCTTCTCAGTTGATTTATCGAGAAGATTATGATCATATGATTTTAACGCGATTCGTATTTTTTGTCCTGCCATAATGCTCTATACCTTTATTCAATGATCTCAATTACAACACCGGCGCCTACGGTACGACCGCCTTCGCGAATTGCGAAACGCAGTTCCTTCTCCATTGCGATTGGTACGATCAGTTCTACTACTGCTTCGATGTTATCGCCTGGCATTACCATCTCTACGCCGTCGGGAAGTTTGATCGAGCCGGTTACATCCGTTGTACGGAAATAGAACTGGGGACGATATCCATCCATGAAAGGTGTATGACGACCGCCTTCTTCTTTTTTCAATACGTAGAATTTGGCTAAAAATTTCTTGTGTGGGGTTATTGACTTCGGTTTTGCTACCACCATGCCGCGGCGTAACCATTCTTTATCAATTCCGCGAAGCAATAATCCGGCGTTATCTCCGGCTTCACCGCGATCCAATAGCTTGCGGAACATCTCTACTCCGGTCACTACCGTTTTCTTGGCACCTTCTTCGATACCGATAATTTCTACTTCTTCTCCAACTTTAATGACACCGCGCTCAATTCGGCCGGTACCTACCGTACCGCGTCCCGTAATTGAAAATACATCTTCTACAGGCATCAAGAAAGGTTTGTCAATGGCGCGGGCAGGTTCCGGAATATAATTATCTACCGCATCCATCAATTCCATAATGCTTTTGGTCTTTTCCGGATCATCGGGATTGTTCAACGCTTCCAAAGCTGATCCCATTATGATCGGAATGTCATCGCCGGGGAATTCGTATTCGTTCAAGAGTTCACGCAATTCCATTTCAACCAGTTCCAACAATTCAGGATCATCTACCATATCTACTTTGTTCATATAAACAACGATAAATGGTACGTTTACCTGACGGGCCAAGAGAACGTGTTCGCGAGTCTGAGGCATAGGGCCGTCAGCTGCGGATACAACCAAAATAGCGCCGTCCATTTGAGCGGCTCCGGTGATCATGTTCTTAATGTAATCTGCATGTCCCGGACAGTCGACGTGAGCATAATGACGTTTTTCCGTTGAATATTCTACGTGCGCTGTTGCGATCGTGATTCCACGTTCGCGTTCTTCCGGTGCATTATCAATACTGTCAAATGAACGAATTTCTGCGCCACCGCTTTTTGCCAATACCGAAGTGATTGCTGCCGTTAATGTCGTTTTACCATGATCCACATGTCCGATCGTTCCTACGTTCACGTGGGGTTTTGTACGTTCATATTTTACTTTAGCCAT
>JAIPIT010000032.1 GCA_021734505.1 Fidelibacterota bacterium
ATTTGATATTTCACTTTCACTTGATCAGGAAGGCTTCCCCTTTCACGCGAGCACAGAAGTTGAAGCTTCACCACTATTTATTGATATCAATGATGATGGAACGCAAGAGATCATTTTTGGCGATAAAAGCGGGAAATTATATATTATCGATCATGAAGGTAATACTCTGGAGGGTTTTCCCATATCCCTTGGTTCGCAAACCGGGGGGATAGCTGTTGCAGATATTGATCTGGATGATACGCTGGAGATCGTAGCTACCGCTTTTAATAAATTGATCCGCGTGTATGATGTTTATGGAAATCAAGAATGGTCGCGTCATGCAAACTCATTTATTACAGCCATTCCCGCGATAGGCAATATGGATGCCGATCCCGAGTTGGAAGTAGTGGTAGGCTCTTATGATCAAAAAATATATGCATTAAATCATGATAGTACCGATGTGGTAAATTTTCCCTATGTAACGGGACAGCTCCTGCATGGCGGGGTTTCCCTGGTTGATATTGATAACGATGGTATGGATGATATTATATATGGTACAAAGGGTGGCCAATGTTCGGCTCTTCTGTCAGATGGAACGACCCCGAGTGGCTGGCCTGTCAGTACATCCGGCTCTATCACTTCAGAACCACAGGTAATAATTAGCGGTGGCAATTCAGCAATTATTTTGCTCGGAAATGATCTGGGAGACATGTACGGTTTTGATCTTGATGGCACTCAACGATTTATGATCAACGGTAGCGGAGCAATAAAAGCATCACCGGCAATTTATTCAGAGGGTGATAATATCTATGCATTATTCGGAACAACACAAGGATATATTTACAAGATCGATGTAACAAACAACGCTCTTGAAACCGGTTGGCCCAAAGAGATCAGTTCCGTGAACCAGTCTTTGGTTATTGCGGATATTCTGGATGACGGTGAAGATAAAGCGCAAGTTTTGGGCATGGGAAATGATGGTTACATCTATGCTTATGATATGGATGGTAACTTAGTTCATGGCTATCCCCTGAATACCACAATATTGTCAAAATCTGCTTTAGCAATAAGCGATATTGACAACGATGGTGATAACGAAATTATTGCAGGTAATTATTCCGGGATATCAGCAATAGATCTAAAGAATTTCTCAGGGAAAGTACATTGGCCTATGCACAAAGGAACACCTGACCGCAGGGGATCTGTCAGCACAACATGGACGGATATTGAAGATGTAAACATTCCCAATGAATTTGATTTCGAACTTATTGGTAATGCACCGAATCCTTTTAATCCAGCGACAATAATACGCTATAGAATTAGTAATATTGCACCTTTGAATCTTCGTGTTTATTCTATAGATGGCCGGCTCGTTATGAGTAGACAGATCGCTAACCCTGAATTGGGTATGAATGAGATCGGTATAAATATGGATGCTTATTCAAGTGGTATTTACTTCTATTCTCTTGAATACCAAAACACCGTTAAAAACGCCAAGATGATCTTTCTAAAATAATTTGATATTGAGATATTATCTGATTTAAGCATAATGATTGTCATCTTGAGCGTAACTGTCAGTCTCGCAGGGACTCCTATGGAGCTGACGGTAAAGTCAAAAGATCTATTCATGAGAAAGAAACTTAATAATTGTCACAATGACTATATAAAAAAGCCTTGCAATAAATTACCAAAGGTCATATAATAACGGGCTTGAAATTTCGGGCGTTTAGCTCAGTTGGTTTAGAGCACCTGCCTTACAAGCAGGGGGTCGGGGGTTCGAGTCCCTCAACGCCCACAAAAAACCCACCTTGAAGAAGGTGGGTTTTTATTTTATGTCTTAATATTTATAGTGTGAATTATTTCAGCAAGACTAACTTCTGCGAGACCAGCCTTCTGCCGCCAACATTTATCACACAAAAATATACACCACTCGGCATTCCGCCGGCATCCCAGATCAATTTATATTCCCCCGCATTTACATAGCCTTTATATAATTGTTTGACATGGTGTCCCTGCGCATTGTAAATATTGATTGCCGTATTGCAATTCGCTTCAAGGTACATACCGATCCGTGTAACAGGATTAAATGGATTGGGGTAAACCGTTAAATCAAATTCATTTGGAATGATATATTTGACGGAGGTCTCAGTCACAGTGATGGATAAACTGTCCAGCAAACCAATATTATTTGCCTCATCAACACCGGAGACCCGGTAATAATAGGTTTCATCCCGGGCAACAAGAGAATCTGTAAACGAATATTCCGTTTGGGTCGATACAGTACCCTGGCCCAATAAAGCATCAGAATTCAAATAAGAGGCAAGAGGATCCCATGTAATTAAGGAATCGGTCTTTTTCTCAAGGATAAAACCCAAATTTGCGGTTTCTGTTGCTGTGGACCATGATAGTAAAATCCGTTGATCAACAATTTCAGCATCCATACCCATAAACTCAACCGCTGAAAACAACGTTGAAAACAAAAATGAAAATGAAATAAAAATTAAAAACTTTTTCATAGATGAAAATGTAAACAAGCTAAAAATCATTCACAAACTAATTTTATTCACCGTACATGAAGGTAAAATTTATCCGTATCCACTCATAACTCATCACTTATAACTCACAACTAATATATAAAAGGTTTTTATACTATTGTATTTCCTCTTAAATTATCCCTGCGCGAATCTTGGAGAAAAAATGTCAAAAATCACTGCTGATACAATACGCCTTCTTGCGGCGGATATGGTACAAAAAGCAAATTCCGGACACCCCGGCTTACCAATGGGTATGGCTGATTGTGCTACCGTCCTTTGGACGCAATTCCTTAAATATAATCCTCAAGACCCCGAATGGCAGGGTCGCGACCGCTTTGTCATGTCCGGCGGACACGGGTCTTCGCTACTGTATGCGGTGTTGCACCTTGCGGGCTATGATATTTCTTTAGAAGATCTTAAAAATTTTCGTCAGTGGAACTCGAAAACACCGGGACACCCGGAAAGTCACCTGCCCGGAGTTGAAACAACAACCGGACCCCTCGGACAAGGACTTGCCAATGCAGTTGGACTCGCCTTGGCGGCGCGTATGAGCGCAGCACAATGGAATAACGATAATTTCAATATTTTGGGCAATCATTATACCTACTGTTTTTGCGGAGATGGTGATATGATGGAAGGCATCAGCCATGAAGCTTCATCATTAGCGGGACATCTTGGTTTGGGCAAGCTGATCTGTTTCTATGACAGCAATTCGATTACGATTGACGGTTCAACAAACCTGACATTTACAGAAGATGTAGCAATGCGTTTTCGTGCCTACCATTGGCATGTCCAGGAAATTGACGGCCATGATCATGAAAAAATTGCAAAAGCGATTAAAATGGCACAAGCCGAACTCGGAAAGCCATCATTGATTATTGCAAAGACCCACATTGGATTTGGTAGTCCAAATAAACAGGACTCAAGTGCCGCACATGGCGCGCCACTGGGCGAAGAAGAGCTTAGATTAACTAAAAAAGCACTCAATTTCCCCGAAAATGAATCATTTAAAATTCCCGATGAAGTAAAAATTGAATTTCAGGCATATCAAGACACTTTAACATCAGATTATGAAAGTTGGCAATCAGTTTTTAAAAAATGGAAATCAGAAGCCCCCGATACCTATGAAAAATATATTGATCAGATAAACAAAAAATTACCCAAAGATCTGAGTAAAACAATTTTGAGCACATTGAGCGGAAAAGATAATTCGACACGTGCACATTCTGGAAATATATTACAGGAGCTTGTCAAGCAGGTTTCCGGACTTGTTGGCGGTTCTGCGGATCTTAGTGCATCGGATAAAACAACACTAAAGGGCAAAGGCTATATTTCCCGGGATGATTTTTCGGGTAAAAATATTCACTATGGTATTCGTGAGTTTGCCATGGGCGCTGTCATGAATGGAATGGCTTTATATGGAAGTGGCCTTATTCCTTATGCCGGTACTTTTTTAGTGTTTTCCGATTATATGCGATCAGCAATTCGCATGTCGGCGTTGATGAAAAATCAAGTTATCTATGTTTTTACACATGATAGTATTTTTGTTGGGGAAGATGGTCCCACACATCAACCCATTGAACAGATCATGTCATTGCGCTTAATTCCGGGTTTGCAGGTGATTCGCCCCGCGGACGAAAAGGAAACAGCCGAAGCCTGGTTGGCGGCCCTGAAATATCAGAATGGCCCCACCGCATTGATCCTGACGCGTCAAGATCTACCTGAATTACATAAGAATGACCATTGTAGCATCACAGATTTTGACAAAGGCGCCCATGTAATAAAAGACACAAAAATGCCCCCGGAAGCTGTAATTCTAGCTTCGGGATCCGAACTCTCATTATGTGTGGACGCAGCTGAAAAATTAGCTCAAGAAGGTTGTAATATTCGCGTTGTTTCGGTACCTTCTTATGAAACATTTTTAATGCAGGAACAATCATATCGCGATAGTGTTAGCCCTCCGGGAAGCACACCGGTAGTAACAGTTGAAGCCGGGCGAACCTTAGGCTGGGGAAATGTAAGCACCAAACCTGTTCTGCATATTGGAATTGATCATTATGGGGCTTCTGCACCGCATCAGATTTTAGCTGAAAAATTTGGATTTACGGCTGAAGCCGTCTATAATAAAGTAAAGGCGTGGCTTGCAACAGCTAAGGCTGAAATTAGTTTAAAATAATTAATGTTTTTTTTAACGAAGATATTATATTTGTAGACTATGCCACCTTAGCTCAGTTGGTAGAGCAACGCTTTCGTAAAGCGTAGGTCGCCGGTTCAAATCCGGCAGGTGGCTCTAAGTAATAATAAGGAATTGTTATGAGTATGTTCAAATGGTTAAACAGTGATATTGCTATCGATCTTGGGACGGCAAATACGCTTATACATATGCGCGGTGCAGGTATTGTTATTAATGAACCTTCTATTGTTTCAAAATCGCTGAAAACAGGTAAGATCATTGCCGTTGGGAATGAAGCCCGGGACATGTTGGGTCGCACACATCCAAACATTATCACGATTCGCCCAATGAAAGATGGCGTGATCGCTGATTTTGAAATGACAGATGGAATGTTACAGGGATTTATCAAAAAGATCCAACTCTCACGCTTTGCACGTCCCAAAATGGTTATTTGTGTTCCTTCCGGTATTACGGAAGTTGAAAAAAGAGCCGTGCAGGAAAGTGCCGAACGGGCAAATGCCAGCAGAGTCTATCTCATCGAGGAACCTGTTGCTGCGGCTATTGGTATCGGCATTGATATCAGCAAGCCCATTGGGAGCATGATCGTCGACATCGGTGGCGGTACCACGGAGATCGCTGTTCTTGCGCTGAATGGCGTCGTTGCTAAAGAGTCTATTCGTGTTGCAGGCGATGAGTTGAATAATGCCATAGTACATTATTTTCGTGGGAAACATAATCTCCTGATCGGGGAACGCACGGCTGAAGAAATTAAAAAAGCTGTTGGTTCCGCAATCCCAACTGAAGAAAAGATCATTGCCGTGAAAGGTCGGAACCTTTTAACTGGAATTCCACGTACAGTGGAAGTAGATGCAAACGATGTATCGGAATGCTTGCAAAAAACGATTGAAATGATGATCGCTGCCATTAAACGCACACTTGAGCATACACCGCCTGAACTTTCAGCGGATATTTTAGATCGAGGCGTGATCCTTACAGGTGGCGGATCATTGCTACAAGGACTTGATGAACGCATTCGCCGCGAAACGAATCTTCCGGTAAGTATTGCAGACGAACCCTTGCTCTCCGTTGCAAAAGGGACCGGAAAAGTATTGGAGAATATCGAGAAATACATTGATATTTTATTGTAGATGCTGAGCAAATTGTATGACTTCATTATTCGAAAACATCTTGAGATATTGACCATAATATTTGTTGGTGTATCTCTAATTCTCTTATCCCAAACAGAAAATCAAGCTGTTCTGCGAGTCCAGTCCGGATGGCAGGATGTTTCCCTGTTTCTAAAAAAACCGGCAGCGGAACAACAACACAAAAAGAGGGTTATTGAAGAGAATAAACAATTAAGAATGGATATTTTTAGATTAAACCAGGAAGTTGCCCGCTTGCAAAATCTTGATACTGAAAACGAGAGATTGCGGGAAATGATCGGTTTTCGCGATACATCACATTATGATCTTCTTCCATCGCTTATTGTTTACAAAGGATATAAGAACAGATCAAGCGTTATTACTATCGACAAAGGTCAGAATGAAGGCATACTTGCAGATGATGTGATCGTAGATAAGGAAGGTCTGGTTGGCCGCATTCTTTCTTCGGGAAAAAGGACGAGCATAGCAAGCATGATCATCGAACCGGATATTAGGGTCAGCGTACGAATAAATCCTTCAAGAGTCTATGGAATTTTAAAATGGCATCACGGAAATACCTTTGTTATTGAAGATATTCCAACCACTATTGATATTAAGCCCGGTTGGACGGTGACAACATCCGGACTTTCGGAGGTTTATCCGGCGGACATCCCCGTCGGAGTTATTACAACTGTCCTGACATCAGAAAATGGTTTTACACATATGATCGAAGGCAACTATAATGTTTCATTTAAAAATTTAAGGGAAGTATTCATTTTAAGCCATGCTAGAAACGAAACAAAATAGATCATTTATAGCCTATATTGTAATGAGCATCTTGTTCATTATAAGTATTATTTTCAATGATTTTATCAGTATTGTCGGCGTTCGCCCGGATATATTGCTGATCATGTTGCTCTTTTTTGCCTTTAACGAGAGGCCGATCATTGTTATCATTGCTGCATTTTGTTTTGGTTTATTACAAGACATATTTTTGCCGGGTAGTCTTCAATACTGGGGACTTGCACCCCTCTTTAAAACTCTTATCATATATATTCTATTAAAACTTTTACCTTTTATTGAGCGTTTGCGTGGTTTTTATTTTCTAGCGAGTGTTTTTTCTACAATATTAATTTATTACATCTTCTATAATCTCCTTTATTATTCGGGGTATGTAAAGCCCCTTATCACATTTTATCGATATTCTTTACCGGAAACCGCTTATACTTTCTTAATATTGCTTGTGCTCAATATGATCTTTCCGCTTCATAATAAAAACAGGTGATCATGCCACATGAAGTAAAAAACAGAATGGATAAATATCGGGTCATCACCCTTTTCGTTATGGCCCTTCTTCTTTTTTTAGCACTTATTATTCGTTTCTATTCTCTCCAGATTGTTAATTATTCCATGTATAAAAGCGAAGCAGTTGGAAATATGCTGAACCGTATTGATATTTCAGCACCACGGGGTATTGTATACGATCGCAATGGTGAAAAAATTATATATAATGTTCCATGTTACAACATTGTAGTCTATCCGGATATTATTAAACAACATCCCGAAACCTGGGAAAAATTATCAGAGATCACAAAAACTTCAATTGAAATACTTCAAAAAAACATGAAGCGCAATCAATACGGGTCCTATCGCCCCGCTATTGTTCTGCGAAATATCAATTTTAAAATAAATGCTATAATTAACGAAAATATTCAAGATCTTCCGGGGGCCGAGGTTGCCTTTGATCCTATTCGTGAATATTCCAACGAAATATTAAGCGGTAATTTATTAGGCTATACTGCAGAGATCAGACAGCGCGATATGTATAAATACCGAAATTTTGGCTATAAACTTGGCGACAACATCGGCTATGACGGAATTGAGAAACAATACGAAGATCTATTAAGAGGAAAAAGAGGATATCGATATAAGCAAGTTAATGCAACGGGAAAACCCCTTAACGACCAAGCCTATGAACAGATCAACCCCATTCCGGGTAACGCTCTCTTTTTGACTATTGATCAAGGATTACAGGCCCATGCGGAATCATTATTGGTTAATTATAACGGTGCTGCTATTATGATGAATTATGAAAATGGTGAGATCGTAGCCTGTGTTTCATCACCTTCATATGATTCGGATATGTTCACAGAAGGCTTGAGTCAAACTGAATGGGATTCCATTGTTCAAGATAAACGCATCCCGCTTTTTAACCGAGCGATACGCGGCCAATATCCGCCCGGATCTATTTATAAAATGATTGCCGCCATAGCGGCACTTGAAAAAGGGACCATTACACCTGAAACAGAATTTGAATGTACCGGTGTTTATGATATGGGCGGTCGAGAATTTAAATGCTCACATGTACACGGTATGGAAAATTTGAATGAAGCTATTGCCCATTCCTGTAATGTGTATTTTTATAATGTGATCCTTGGACTTGGGATTGATGACTGGAGCGCTTATGCCAAAAAAATGAAATTTGGCGAGCTTAGTGGAATAGATCTGCCGGGAGAACAGCCGGGTCTATGTCCCGATAGAGCAATTTTAGACGAGCAATATGGTCGAAGAAAATGGTGGAAAGGCATGTGGCTCAATATGGTGATTGGGCAGGGAGATGTTCTGATCACCCCTTTACAAGCGCTTCGTTATACGGGTATTCTGGCGACACACGGAAAAGTCGTAACACCACATTTATTAAAATCGATCCACTATACTGAAAATGAAATAATTGAAAACCCCGAGTACCCTATTTCCCATGTAGATGGTATTTCTGCTTCAACATGGAAAGAAATAGATAAGGGTATGCTGAATGCCGTTCAGAGCTCTTGGGGAACCGCCCGTACGGCAAATGTCCCGGGTTTGAATATGTACGGTAAAACAGGAACTGCGCAAAACCCGCATGGCGAAGCCCATGGATGGTTTGTTGGATATTCTAAACATAAAAATTTTCCATTTGCAGTGGCTGTTTTTATAGAACATGGTATCGCCGGTGCTGATGTAGCCGCCCCCGTGGGCGGGCAATTACTTAAGATCTATTACCATATGAGAGAACAATGAAATTTAAAGATTTTTTCGATTTAAAACTCTCAGAGATCGACGTCCCGTCTCTTATCTTGGTTTTTGTACTTACGGGGTGTGGGTTGATTGCGATTTATAGCGCAACGTCTTTTGTCGGTGCAGAATCCAATATGCAGTATTTTTGGAAACAAATGCTGGGCATTCTTGGTGGTCTTGCCATGTTTATTATGTTATTTTCGGTGAGGAAAAGTTTTTTATTAAGTTATGCCGAAGTTCTATATATAGTCGGAACAGCGTTTATCATTATTCCATTTATTCTTTCTATGGTTACCTCGGGCACCAATAGATGGATCAATCTTGGCGGATTCCAAGTCCAGCCATCAGAATACATGAAATTCATTTTGATCATTATGTTAGCAAAAGTCTTTAGTGAAACCCGTCGTTCACCCCTTCAACCTGGTTATGTATTATATCCCTTGGGCATATTGGCCATCCCCGCTATCCTGGTATTTTTACAACCGGATCTTGGAACAACACTGATCTATGGAGCTGTTTTCACAGCAATGCTTTTTGCAAGCGGATACAAATTGTATTATATATTTCTCATTGCTGCTCCCTTTATTACTATGTTAGCGGCTTTTAATAGCTGGGTATTTCTGGTTTGGGGTATTACGGTTGCGGTGATCATTTTTCTGAATAATAAGAACATTCTTTTTTCGGTGGGTATGTTCCTGATGAATATTCTGGTAGGTGTCATGACCCCTTATTTCTGGAATGCGATCAAGCCATATCAACAACAAAGAATATTAACCATGCTAAATCCACAGTTAGACCCTATGGGTGCAGGGTATCAAGTTATTCAATCACAAATTGCCATTGGCTCGGGCGGTCTGATCGGAAAAGGATTTTTACAAGGAACCCAAGCCCATTTGAATTTTCTGCCGGAACAGCATACGGATTTTATTTTTTCGGTTATCTCGGAAGAGTTCGGCTTTATCGGCATCACACTAATACTATTTGTTTATTGTTTTCTTGTTTTAAGATGGTATCGAATGGCCGTAACGGCAAAAAGCACGTTTAGCGCAATGTTGATCATCGGAGGCACAACTGCTCTTCTGGCTCATATTTTTATTAATGTAGGAATGACAGTAGGCCTTTTACCCGTGACCGGCAAACCATTACCTTTTATTAGTTATGGCGGGAGCTTTTTAATGACCAGTTTTGGGCTTGTGGGTCTGGTATTGAACGGAAACGCTGAATAGCAGCAAGCAGCAAGAGATAATAAGTAGACAGTAAACAGTGATATAATTTAAGAACTCAAAAAATTAATATTATCCATTCACCCCTCACTATTTCTCCCATATTCTCAGCTCTCAGTGCGCGGAGCTTCATTTAAGTTCCTAAACTTAGTTTTATACTTTCTAACTTCATATTTCTCTATAACTTCGTTATATTAATCCCGTGGAAAAGCTCATTCTGAAAAACCGGAAAGCCTATCATGATTTTCATATTCTTGAAAAGATCGAAGCAGGCCTTGTGCTTCATGGAACTGAAGTAAAAGCCATCCGTGAAGGGAAAATTAATATTAAAGAGGCATACTGTAATTTTCAGGATGACGAACTGTATTTATTACAAGCCCATATTTCAGCCTATTCTCATACCGGATATGAACACCATGATCCCATTCGTCCCAAGAAATTACTTTTACACCATAAAGAACTGAGTAAATTACATAAAAAGCGCAATGAGCAAAATCTAACGATTATTCCCCTGAGCTTATACTGGTCCGGGAATCATATTAAAGTAGAATTAGGGCTGGCAAAAGGTAAAAAACTTTACGATAAACGACAGGATATTGCCGAGAGGGACCAAAAACGCAATATTGAACGTCAAATGAAAAATTGATCAAAGGAGAAGATATGAGTCGTTTTCCATCGTTAAATGAACAGGTGGACATTATTCGCAAGGGTGCCGAGGAGATCATACCGGAAGAAGAACTGGTAAGAAAACTCGAATTAAGCATTAAAGAACAAAAACCTTTGAGAGTTAAATTAGGGGCAGACCCCAGTCGCCCGGATCTTCATATCGGTCATGCTGTCGTGTTGGGTAAAATGCGACAATTTCAAGATCTTGGGCATCAAGCTGTTCTGATCATTGGTGATTTTACTGCCATGATCGGCGATCCCACGGGTCGAAGCAAAACACGCCCCGCACTTACAGCTGAAGATACAAAAGAAAATTCACGATCATATTTCGAACAAGCCGGAATTGTCCTTAATAAAGAAAATTTGGAGATCCGTTACAATTCCGAATGGCTTGCGCCTATGAATTTTAGAGATGTAATAACCTTATCGGCTCATTATACCGTGGCCCGTATGCTGGAACGGGATGATTTTTCAAAACGATATTCACAAGGTATTCCAATTTCAACACATGAATTTCTCTATCCTCTGGCCCAGGCTTACGATAGCGTAGCGATAAAATCCGATATTGAATTGGGTGGAACAGACCAAAAATTTAACCTATTGGTTGGTCGTGATATACAACGGGAATATGGATTACACCCCCAGGTTATTCTTACCATGCCAATTCTTGAGGGTTTGAGCGGTGGAGCTAAAATGTCTAAATCTCTGGATAATTATATCGGTCTCACCGATACTCCCGATGACATGTACGGCAAGACAGTATCGATCAGCGATGATTTGATCCTCCAGTATTTTACTCTCGTTACCGATACGCCCGCTGAAGAAATAGAAGCATTTAAAAAAGCCATGCAAGCAGGAGAAAACCCCCGGAATATTAAACATGAGCTTGCGTGGCGTCTTGTAAAAAGATATCACGATGAAGCTGCCGCAAATCAAGCAAAAAAACATTTTGAAAAAGTTTTTGTAAAAAAAGATATTCCGGATAATATACCGGAATATACAATTCAGGATGAAGAAATATTTATCACAAAACTGATGCTTGAAAGCGGCTTATGTGAATCCGGAGGAGAAGCAAAAAGACTTATTGCGCAAGGCGGAGTTTCTCTAAATGGAACGAGAATAAATTCTTCCTCAAGCACTCTGACCGTCAAAGATGGCGATATTCTAAAAGTTGGAAAGCGCAAATTTCTTAAGCTTAAAAAATAGCAGAAGAAATTTTAAATAAGACCCATAAAGGCACATCATGAAGTGGTCATCCCTTGCGGAGAAAGTTCACCAAACATTGATCCGTAAAACACTGCTTGAACAAAATGACAAGATTTTGCTGGCTGTTTCCGGAGGGATGGATAGCGTTGTGATGTTATCGGTGTTTTTGGAGCTTAGGGATTATTGGAATTGGGAACTTATCGTTGGACATATTGATCATGGTCTTCGACCGAATGACGATGAAAAAGAGGCTCGTTTTTGTAAAGAACTCGCCGAAAAGCACAAACTGCAGTATGTTGAAGAAAAGATCGATCTAAAAGACCCCTTAAGCATTCAAGAATATTCTATTGAAAGCACCCAAAAACCAAGTATCGAATCGCTTGCCCGGGATGCTCGTTATAGGGTTTTTTCAAAATGGATGGATACATTTCAATGCAATGCTATTTGTACGGCTCACCATGCAAACGATCAGGCGGAAACGGTTTTATACCGCATGCTGACGGGATCGGGCATAAGAGGACTTTCAGGCATTCCCCTGTCTAGAGATTTCATTAAAAGACCGCTATTGCCTTTTTTGCGATTTGAAATTGAGAGTTATGCAAAAGAAAATGATTTAGATTACTTTGTTGATGGTAGTAATTATGATGAAAAATTTGCAAGGAATAAAATTCGCCATACGGTATTGCCGGCTTTAAAAGAAATGGGTTTCCCTCATTGTGAAAATGCGCTAGCTGACTCAGCTCTGGCAATGGAAGAAGCAACTCAGGTAATGGACTATTATAGTAAGCGCGAATCGGATAAAATTCTAAGTGTTTCAAAAAAAGAATTAAAGCTTTACATTGAAGAATACCTTGAATTACCTTTTCTGATCCAAAAACAGATAATAAAAAATATTTTCAAGAATAATTTACAGGTATCTAAACATATTTCAGAGAAACACCTCATTCAGGTAAATAACTTTATCCTCTCTTCAGAGATCGGAAGTACAATGGAATTATTGGGGCATGAATTGGTAAAAGATCGCGAACATATTATATGCAAATTGAGCGATCATGTGAAAGTAAACCAGAAAATATTATGTAAAGAAGATAAAATTCACATCTTTGGAACAGATATTGAACTCGAAATAAAAATAGTTGATATGTCGGAATCCTTAATAACCGATAATAGTTTTGCGCTTTTCTCAAAGGATATTTTAGATCGGGAATTTCAATTGCGGCCTTGGAAGTCCGGCGATATAATGAGAATTTTTGGATCCGGTTATACAAAAAAAATAAGTGATATTCTCAAAGATGAAAAAGTGAATATTGCGGACAAAAAACAGCAACTTGTTCTTGCGCTAGATAAAGATATTATTTGGGTTCCGGAAGTAAAGCGTTCAGACCAATATGTCGTAAATAAAAATGATGAAAAAATGGTAATGATCACATACAAACATGGAGCAGGGAAATGATAAAAAAAACCTTAACACTTGAATATGGCGGTATATTTGATGGAGAAGTATTGGATCTTTTGATATCTGAAGAAGATATTCAATATCGAATCAAATATCTTGCGCGAAAAATATCAAGCGATTACAAGAACAAGAAAAAACCACCGATCATTATTGGAGTTTTGAATGGTAGCTTCTATTTTATGGCCGATCTATTAAGGGCAATGAGCATAGAAGCAGAAATGGATTTTATAAAAATATCATCGTATCAGAAAACCGGCTCCACCGGAACTATTAGACTGATTAAAGATATTAGTGCAGATATTACCGATCGAGACCTTATTTTAGTGGAAGATATTGTAGATACAGGCTTATCAATTAACTACTTGCGGAAACATTTTGAGAATAGTCATCCCAACTCTGTTCGTGTTGCAACCTTGCTTTATAAAAAAGAGATCACTAAAGTTGAAACCGAGCCCGAATATGTTGGATTTGAAATTCCCGACCAATTCGTAGTGGGCTATGGCTTGGATATTGAACAACAATATCGACGATTACGTGATATTTTTGCAATGAAACCTTCGAAAAAGCTATAAAAAATGGGGCATAATCTTAGAAAGATATTGTATATTAATAAGATATAAAGGAGATTGCATGTTTAACCGTTTTTATAATAGTCCTGACGGAAACCCCGATAACAATAAGAGACCGAAACCGCCGACAGGTGGCGGTCCCGAATTCAAAGGTCCGGCAAAAATCCCCAAAACCCCATTGATCTGGATTGGCTTGGTCATTGTTCTATTGATATTGGCGCAAGTTTTTGGTACCGCAGGCAATCAGGGAGACAAAAAGCTAACTTATACACAATTCAATAAATATCTTCAAGAAGGCAAGATCCAAAATGGCATTTTTGAAGGGAATACTCTTTCGGGTGAATTTAAAGAACCCCAGGCTGATTATGTGAATTCAAAAGAAACGGAATATTTGCGTTATCGCGTCACTATTCTCCATTTGGATACGGAATTATTAAATCAATGGGATGATGCCGGACTGGAATATGAATTCAAGGAACCAAGCATTGGCTTTGGAGATATTCTGATGAATATTCTTCCCTGGATCGTGATCATAGCAGTTTGGTTAGTCTTGATGCGAAGAATGTCCGGAAATAAGAACGGGCAATCGGGCGGTGGAATATTTTCTTTTGGGAACACAAACCCCGCAAAGAAATTTAATCCGGAAAATTCCAATATCACATTTAAAGATGTTGCCGGATGTGTAGAGGCAAAACAGGAATTGGAAGAGATCATAGATTTTTTAAAAACGCCGGAACGTTTTCAGCGCCTTGGTGGTAAAATTCCGCGCGGAGCTTTATTGCTGGGCCCTCCCGGAACCGGGAAAACGCTGTTAGCTAAAGCCGTCGCGGGTGAGGCAAAAGTACCTTTTTACAGTATTTCCGGTGCTGATTTTGTTGAAATGTTCGTGGGTGTTGGTGCGAGTCGTGTTCGCGGTTTATTTGAACAGGCTCTAAAAAATTCCCCTTCTATTGTATTTATTGACGAGATCGATGCAGTGGGACGTCAACGTGGCGCAGGCCTTGGTGGCGGACATGATGAGCGCGAGCAGACACTGAATCAGTTATTGGTACAGATGGATGGTTTTAATTCTGATGCGAGCGTGATCGTGATCGCTGCAACGAACCGTCCGGATATTTTAGATTCGGCATTACTTCGCCCGGGCCGCTTCGACAGACAGATCATGGTGGATGTTCCCGATGCTGTTGGCCGTGAAGGTATTTTAAAAGTTCATGTAAAAAATATAAAATTATCACCAAAAGTTGATTTGAAAACATTGGCAAAAGGGACACCGGGTATGGTAGGGGCGGATCTTGCGAATCTCGTAAACGAAGCTGCTTTGCTTGCCGCACGAAAAAATCACAAATCAGTGACTAATGTGGATCTTGAAGAAGCAAAAGATAA
The DNA here is from genome assembly GCA_021734505.1 of Fidelibacterota bacterium. Lineage (GTDB taxonomy): Bacteria > Fidelibacterota > Fidelibacteria > Fidelibacterales > Fidelibacteraceae > M50B103. The sequence continues at coordinate 15,392 of JAIPIT010000032.1, forward strand.
GGTCATGATGGGTACGGAAAGAAAATCCATGTTGCTCAGTGAAAATGATAAACAGATAACAGCTATTCATGAAGCGGGACATGCGTTAATTGGTGTTTTACTCAAGGATGCCGATCCGGTTCACAAGGTTAGCATTATTCCCCGTGGCAGAGCGTTGGGCGTAACTCACATGCTCCCGGAGGCAGACAAATACAACTACAGTAAAAAATATATTAATGCCCAGTTAAAGGTCATGATGGGTGGGCGTATTGCTGAAGAATTGGCAAACGAAGATATAACAACCGGAGCAAGTAATGATATAGAACGCGCAACCGATATGGCACGAAGAATGGTTTGTGAATGGGGTATGAGTGACGCGTTCGGCTTGGCAACCTTTGGAAGCAAATCCAATGAGATTTTTCTCGGTCGTGATTTCGGGTCAACAAAAAATTATTCTGAAGCAACTGCTCAGAAAATCGACCAGGAAGTACAAAATATTATAAATGCTGCATATGATGAAGCAAAAAAAATATTAAAAGAACACTTTGCAATATTGCAGATCATCTCTGAAGCACTATTAGAGGAAGAATCTTTAGATCGCGATCAGCTTGAAAAAATTATTACTGACAAAGGGATTAAGATAAGAACAATATAAAGTTCTTTGAAAAGTTATGGGTAAAATACTGAAAACCCGGATAATGGGAATATTAAATGTTACCCCCGATTCTTTTAGTGATGGGGGCTTATACCGCAATTTACCGGAAGCTGTTTCTCAAGCCGAAAAAATGGTTGAAGCGGGGGCGGATATTATTGATATTGGCGGAGAATCAACTCGCCCAGGATCGGATCCGGTGTCTCTTCAAGAAGAAATGGATCGTGTTTTGCCTGTTTTGGAAAGACTTGTTTCATTTGATGTTGAGATATCGCTTGACACCACTAAGCCGGAGCTTGCCCTAAAGGCCTTAAAAATAGGTGCAAGTATTATTAATGATGTTTCGGGTCTGCAATATGACACGATGATCGCGGAATACGTTGCAGAGTATAATGCAAAATTGGTTATTATGCATATGAAAGGCATTCCCAAAACCATGCAGAACGATCTCGGTTCAAAAGATATTATAGAAGAGATTAAAAGGTTTTTTGAAAAACAGACCCGCGTCGCCCTTGAAAGAGGAGTGAAGAAAAATAATATTATTCTAGATCCGGGAATTGGATTTGGGAAAAGCCTGGAAGACAATATACGTATTTTACGCGAGTTGGAATTATTTTTGGATATGGGGTTCCCGATATTGATAGGAGCTTCGCGCAAATCAATGATCGGTGCTATTTGTGATGCCAAAGTTGACGAGAGATTACCGGGCTCTCTGGCAATAGCATGTGTTGCTGCGCAGCGAAACGTAAATATTATAAGAGTACATGATGTGGCTGAAACAGTTCAGGCACTGAAAATAATTGAGAGTATATGGTAGAATTGTTTAACATAGGCTTTATTTCAGTAACACTTCTTGATATCATTGACATCATAGTTGTGGGCCTTGTGTTTTATGGAGCATATCTTTTATTCCGGAACACTCGTGCCAGTCAGATGCTTTATGGTATGGTTGCTATTGCAATTCTTGGTTTTGTTGCTCACTTGCTGGATTTCCGGGCAACCGCTTGGTTATTTGAAAAACTGGCAACCGTTTGGGTGATTTTGTTCATCATTCTTTTTCAGCCTGAGTTAAGACGAATTCTATTATATATTGGACAAAATCCGCTATTGCGCTGGTTGTCTAAATCAGATAACAGTAAAGCGGAAGAGATCATACACTCGGCGTTTGAATTAAAAAAAGCCGGCCTGGGTGCTCTTTTGGTTATCATACGCGATGCCGGGCTGAAATCAATAGTTGAGCGAGGAATAAAAGTTAATGCTCTGATTAATAATGATTTGATATTGTCAATTTTCAATACATCTTCGCCATTACATGATGGTGCGATCATTATTTTTGAAGATAGGATATTAGCGGCCAAATGCATTTTGCCCCTAAGTGAGAATATTGAACTTGACCCTACGATCGGAACGCGCCATCTTGCAGGATTAGGTTTGTCTGAAGAAAGCGATGCATTAGTGATTATTATCTCTGAAGAAAGAGGAAAAATATCTATAGCGTATCAGGGAAAATTGAAACGGGATGTGAATGAAGACGAAATGCGAACATCGTTGTACACATATTTATCGAACCGCTAGCAGTATAATAATATTACTGTTTGTGATGGTTTCGGGATTGTTTTCTGCGGCTTTGCTTGTAGAAGAAACCCCTTCTGTATTTTCCTATAAATGGGAAATAAGCCAAGATGAACTCACCGAATTTGTTAAAAGCGGTCAAATTACCAGCAAGGGAGCGGAAAGCTTTTATTATCAAGGGAGATACTACCCGATTTATACAGCAATATTAGAGAACACCCCCGGAGAACTTACATATAGGATCACCAATAAAGAAGAAACCAATATATTGGTTTCGAATATTTCAAAACAAGACCAGGATTTTGATGGAATAGATGTTGATAGTTTAGATATGAGCTCTTATGCATCAAATATTTTTAAAAAAGATAATAATAATGAAATTGGTATTGATCATTTAGATGTTGATTCTTACACAGATTATGTGAGATTATTGGAAATTCCCGGCATTGGAACAATGATAGAAATAACCCCATGTTTACCAAGTAGGGGCGGTCAAATTAAATGCCTTAAAGCCGCAAATATTGAATTGTTTTCCACATCCTCCCAAAAACTGCAGAAATCCAATATACAGAAAGAAAGATCAAATATTGCAAAAACGACGTCATTAAAAGTGGACCTTCCTGACGAATTTTGTGCGTTATACATACAGGAAGCAGGCATTTATCAGGTCAGTGGGCAGGATCTGGCCGACAAGGGTATTAACATCCGAACTATCCACCCGGATAATATTAAATTATTCTGGTGGGGTAAAGAGATTCCTTGCCGCGTAACAAGTACTTATGAACAAGGCCAAGAAACATTTCAATATCATGATGTAGTCCAATTTAATATTGCCGAAATAAAAAATCCATATGGGGACTATAAATTTAATCCTTTTTCTGATTATGATGTAATACGCCTGGATTGGTCAGAAGGTGACGGATTACGTTATATTCAAGAAAACAGTGAGATTTCCAATTCTGAAAATAAATTCATGCCTGATGAAAATAGAATATTTAGAAGTACAATACATATAGAACAAAACCAACAATATCAACCTTTGGCACGCCTTCACGAAGAAGAACTTTCTCATAAATATGAACATGAATTTTATTCACCTGCTATTCGTATTGGGCGAAGTGTCACTTTCCCGTTCGAATTGTGGGACCCTGTTTTAGATTCCCCCTACAATGTTGATTTTACTCTGCGAATGCAGGGATTGACCTATTCTGTCGATGATGAAATGGATCATCAGATCTATGTAACCGTAAATGATCAGTATTTATTGGAAGATGAATGGGATGGTCAGGTTCCAAAAATTTCCAGCAATGAAGATATGCAATATAATCACGAGAATTTAATTCATGGTTCTAATTCTATTGATATATCCGTTAAAGGTTTTGAAAGCAATCAATATTTAGATGATCAGGTTTTATTTGATTGGCTAGAAGTAAGCTATGATCGTTATATGATCGCGCATGACAACCGCTTGCGATTCACACCACAACATGGACCGGGAACATATTTATTTCAAGTTAAGGGCTTGACGTCAGCCACAAATGTACTGATCCTGAAAAACGGAACGAACTGGATTCGTGGCTATTATGTAACGGAAGATGATATAATTGATGGCGAACCCACATACTCCGTTTATTTTGAAGATCAGTGCAATGGCGACGAAAGCTATCAATTGGCCGGGCAGGGAGAAGTTGACAACAATTCTTATGGGATTGTAACCATAGATTCCATCCGTTATGTCAATAGAACAGAGAACGAATATTATATAGATAACGCCCAAGGCGATTATATTATTATTACACATAAAGATTTCTACGAAAGTGCACTTGATCTGGTAGAACATAAAACAAGCATAGGCTTTACGCCCGTTCTGTATGAATTGGAACGAATTTATGATGAGTATAACTATGGAAATGAAAGCCCTTATGCTCTTAAAGCATTTTTAACAGAAGCTTATACTTCATGGCGAATTTTGCCGCAATATGTGTTATTTATTGGCGATACTGGAACGAAAAATCCCCTGCCAATAATAAAATATCAATCCAGTGGTGCAATAGGTGCCATTATTACCGAAAATTGGTTCGTAGATATTGATGATGATTTTGCATTGGAGATGGCACTGGGAAGATTACCGGTATCAACCACAGAAGAGTTAGATAGTATATTGGTAAAAATAATTGCCTTTGACAAAATGGAAAATCCCAGGCAAAGCAATCGCATGGCATTATTAACAGGACCTGAAAGCACTTTTAAAACCCAGATGCAGAATTATATAAATAATGTTTCTCCAGATCATATCCAGACTGACCGTCTTTATCTATATGATTCGCATGTAACGGGTGATTTTGATGCCGGCATATACGCAACAGATACGTTAGTAGAGTTTATCAAAGACGGTGTTTTTTGTATTAATTATATTGGGCATGGCGGCGGCTATACATGGGACAACAATGTTTTACCATATGGGGCCTTTGAGCGCCTTGGAGCTGGGAAACCATTTATTGTCAACTCACTAACATGTTTTACAAATACCTTTTCTAATAGTAATGCTTTGGGTGAAATGTTTATTCGTCATCCGCGCGGGGGAGTATCGGTTTTATCGTCAACCGGCTATGGATGGATCAATTCAAATTATTACATTTATGAAAAATTAATGCAGCATATGTTTAATGATAAAATGTCTCATGGACAGGCTACACAAGCAGCACTAATGGATTATTTCTTTTCTACTTTCGGTAGAAATGCAAATTTTATTGATCAGGTAGACGGACAAACGATCTATAAGTATTTTAGAAAATCTCTTTTTTATCAGATGTGTATTCTGGGTGACCCATCCGCTACTTTCCCGCGGGATAAAATTGTTAATGATATTCAATTAAGCTCCCAAAGTGTGGTTTCCGGCAACGAGGTTTCAATACATGTTGATCAGGCAGGTATAACAAAGGGGTGCCTGGATCTGGTGGGAACGCGTGATCAACAAAGAAAATATCCCCTAAGTCAAAAAGTTGAAGTTAACTTTAACCAAGGAATAGCAAATTATAATATTCCCACATTAATTGATGGTGTTTCAGATGGTTTATTACAATTGACATTTTGGGATAATGAAAACAATATATATGTGGGAACCGCAAATATTGCCTTTGATGCACCATATATACAAAACATATCTTATCATCCAGCTCAACCCGGAATATTGGATTCTGCCGTAAGCATTAGAATGA
>JAIPIT010000033.1 GCA_021734505.1 Fidelibacterota bacterium
TTTTAAACATTACAAATAGCCCCGGACTTTTAATCTTTTTTTAAACATTACAAATAGCCCCGGGTTTTTAACCCGGGGTTTTCAGTTATTTATTATTTTGCACTGGGTTTAAACCCAGTGCAGCAATTTATTCATTTATACCCCGGGTTAAAAACCCGGGGCTATTTATTAACATGCTTTTTCTTACTGTTTACTCTTTTCTTTCAATTCTTGCAATTTTATCAATGCATCCATCGGTGTCATATTATCAATATCCAATTCTTCCACCTCACGATGTAATTCGCTGTCTTTAGCTGTAAATATATCAAGTTGGACAGTATTCTCTTCCTGTTCCATAGCAGGGGTTAAAACCCGTTTACCATCCGGTAGCGTGTGATCTGAACCTGAAAGGTGAAAAAGGATCTCGTTGGCACGCTTAACGACTTGTTGCGGAATGCCCGCCATTTGTGCCACATAAATACCATAGCTTTTATCGGTACTTCCGGGAATGATCTTTCGCAGAAAAATAACCTTATCGGCATATTCTTTGACCTGTACATTATAATTTTTGACACGTTCCAGAATGTTCTCAAGATCGGTCAATTCATGATAATGAGTAGCAAAAAGAGTTCTGGCTGCTATTGAGGGTTGATTATGTAAATACTCCACAACCGCCCAGGCGATCGAGAGTCCATCATAAGTACTGGTCCCCCGTCCGATCTCATCGAGTAAAATGAGACTTCGACGGGTAGCGGTATTTAGAATATTCGCTGTCTCTATCATTTCGGTCAGAAAAGTACTTTCACCGTAGGCTAGATTGTCACTTGCCCCAACACGAGTAAATATTTTATCTACAAGTCCGATCCGGGCAGACACCGCCGGCACAAAAGATCCCATCTGCGCCATGAGAGTGATCAAGGCGATCTGACGGAGATAAGTTGATTTACCGGACATATTGGGACCGGTGATCAAATGGATCTGTTCGGAATCGATATCAAGATAGCTGTCATTGGGAATAAAGGCTTCATGTGGTGGTAGAAGTGCTTCGACGACCGTATGCCGTCCGCCTTTGATCTCCAAGACTGCAGATTCATCCACATCGGGCCGGGTCCACTGCTCACGCACCGCTGAATGAGCGAACGCAGCCAACACGTCTATCTGTGCCACCTTTAAGGCATTGGCCTGCAGAACGGGGATATGAGCGGCAAGTTTCTGTAAAAGCTCTTCGTACAAGGCCATTTCAAGTGAAATAAGCTTGTCTTCAGCATTCAGGATCTTGTCTTCATATTCTTTGAGTTCCTGAGTAATATATCTTTCCGAATTTGCCAGGGTCTGCTTGCGGATATAATCTTCAGGGACTTTATTGATATGCATTTTGGTTATGTCGATATAATATCCAAAAACCCTGTTATAGGAGATCTTTAATGTGGGTATCTGTAACCTCTTGCGCTCTTTTTCCTGCAATTCGAGCAGATATCCTTTTCCACCCTTTGATATTTTGCGTAATTCAGCTATCTCAGGATGAAATTCTTTCCTGAAAACTCCGCCTTTGGTGATCTGATTGACCGGATCATCTTCTATAGCTTCAGTGATCGTATGAATAATAGTGTCGAGTGCAGGAATATCTTCAAGCTCAAATTTTAATTCTTTGTCAATGTGTTCAGGAAGCTCAAGGACTGATCTTAAACTATCCCGTAGCGTATTTAATTCTCTCGGGCCCACTTTCATGGAAGCGATCTTTGCGCAAAGTCGCTCTATATCGGCAATACTGCGCAAAATATCGCGTGCTTTTTCACAACGCTGCGAGTCATCGACAAATGAAGCAACATGATCAAGACGATGATCAATAGCTTTGGTATCCGTCAGAGGATAATATATCCACTGTCGAAGCATGCGCGAGCCCATGGCTGTAAGGGTCTGATTAATTGACCAAAAGAACGTCCCTTCTCCCTGCTCGCCGGACAGTCTTTGAAAAAGCTCAAGATTTCTAATGGTAAAACGATCCAATCCAAGATAATGTCCGGGATCCAATTGACGGATCGCGTTGATGTGAGCCAGTTGTTTCTGAAAATTCTCTTTGACATAATGCAGGATCATGCCCACAGCTTGAGTACACTCAGGCTTATCATCTAAACCAAAACCCTTAAGTGTCGCTGCTTTAAAATGCGAAATGATCGTATCGCCCGCATAAGCCGCATCACAGGTCCAATCCGGGATCTTAGTGAACATCCCCTGATAATGGGGTAATAATGATCGGATATATTCCTTATCATGCTCAGGAATTAATAATTCGGCAACCGGTTTTGATTCGATCAGCTCGATGATGATATCATTGGGAGCAAATACATAGCGAAATTCTCCTGTTGAAATATCCACAAAAGCAAATCCGCTTTGATCTTTACCGGGTATCCAGGATGCAAGATAGTTATTGGTATTTGAATCGAGAAATTTATCATTGACGGCAGTACCGGGTGTTACGATCTCAGTAATACCCCGTTTAACCAGTCCTTTGGCTTTTTTTGGATCTTCAAGCTGTTCACAAATAGCGACCTTTAAACCGGCATGCAGGAATTTATGCAAATAAGCATCCAGGGCATGATGCGGGAATCCTGCCAAGGGCATATCGGCAGCTGCTCCGTTACTGCGTTTTGTCAGGACAATACCCAAAACGCGGGAAGCCGTTTTGGCATCGGTATCAAAAGTTTCATAAAAATCACCCATACGGAATAGTACGATCTTGTCAGGGTGTTTTGCCTTGACCTCAAAATACTGCTTCATTAAGGGTGTTTGTGGTTTATTAGCCATTTAAAAATATAATTTATTTTAATGAATAATAAAATATGTATTTGAAATATGGACTTTAAACTTGTTTAAAAGAAAAACCCGTCATTAGACGGGTATAGTCGTGCGGAGAGGGGGGGATTCGAACCCCCGGTAGCGCTTTAAGCACTACGACGATTTAGCAAACCGTTGCATTCAGCCGCTCTGCCACCTCTCCAACGCTTTAAAAAGCCCGAAAATTTATAACGCAATTCGCTTATTTACAATAGTTATTTGTATCATTTCAATTTAAGAATGTTTTAATACTATTTAACTAGAAGAAGTTTTTGAGTCGATATTTTATTTTCTGCCTAGATTCTCAGAAAATACACGCCACTTGAAAATCCATTAGCATTCCAGATCAATCTATAAGATCAGGCATTTTATATGTGATAATTTTTAATTAGTCAGTGTTATGCTGATATTTATAATCTTCTCATTGAGAATGCTTGGATCAAGAAAATTCCCACTTATCGTTTTACCGTTTACAAGCATGGTTTTTACACCGGAATTCAAATGGTCAGGATTGAGAACTTCAATATTCAGTGTTTTACCACGGAAATTGCGCTTTATTGTAAACCCATTCCAATATGCGGGAATCTTCGGATCAATGGTCAACCCATGATAATCGGCACGAATACCAAGCAGGTATGACATGCCGATATAGTGCATCCAGACGGCCGAACCGGTCAGCCATGAGTGAGAAGCTTGTCCAACGGTTTCATGATCGGAAGATGTAATATATTCGCTATAGACATACGGCTCGGTCTCGTAGCGGTCGATCCCGGCTTCTTCAGAAGAATTCAACGGCAACATTTTAGAATAAATACGATAGGCATCTTCAATATTATCATTCATAAAAGCTGCCATAACATACCATGATGATGCATGATTAAAAATTGCGCCATTTTCTTTTTTTCCCGGTACGCAGCGGGAAATAAGTCCAACAGTATCATCGATCCTTGTGTAGGATGGCCAGCAAATTTGCATTCCCAGAGGTGTTTCGAGATAAGCTTTACAGGCTTCCAGGGCTTTTTGAGCCCTTTCGTCATCTGCAACGCCGGAAATCACCGACCAGGATTGAGCATTCAGGAATAGTTTACCCTGTTCGTCTTTAGCAGAACCTACCGCGGTGCCATTATCCCGAAAAGCACGCAGGTACCAATCTCCATCCCAGGCGATCTTGTTGATCGTTTCTTTAAGTTTGATGTATTCCTTCAACAGTTCACTAGCCTGACCTTTTTCCTGAATATATTCGAGCAGTTCTACGGTTTCTTTTAATGTATAAGCCAGAAAAAAAGCACCCCAGACCGTTTCTCCCTTTCCGGCGGAACCGATATGATCCAGTGTATCGTTCCAATCACCGTTCATGATCTTTGGCAAACCATGTTCACCGGTTTCGGATAATGCATATTTTATAGCAAGGATACAATGATCCAGGACCTTGGTTTTACCTTCATCGTAAAAGCTTACAAGCTCATCCAAAATTGATGTATCACCGGTTTCTTTGATATATGCAGCGACACCCAGTGGGATCCAAAGCGGTGTATCGGAATGATTGGTCCTCTCCCCCGTTTTAACCAGTTTGAAATAATTATGCAGTGTTGAACCGTTCATGAATTGATATTGCATCGTATTAAGCAAGCGCTCTCGAACTCTTGAAGGATCGGATAGCAATACACCGAAAATATCCTGAAATTGATCGCGCATGCCGGTACCGAAAAGCAGACCGCCGTGATAGTATCCTGCATTACGAGCCATATCAAAAGTAACGTGGGTCTGATAATAGTTCCAGGTTCCCAGCATGGTGTTCAGTTCTTCATCGGGCGTATTGATCTCAATATTGCTGTAGATCGTATCCCATTTATCTTTCAGTGCCTTGAATTCTTTTTCAACATATTCTTGTTTTTTTATCTCTTTAAGATGTTTGCCGCCGATCACATTAAAAGGTGAATCAGAGTTTTTTTTATCGGATAACATGAGGATCGTAGTGAAGAATGTTTTATTCTTAGCTTTTAAATTCAATTCGGATTGCAATGCCGCACAGGGATCTCCTGCCGTGATCTCGGTATTGCACATTTTACTATTTTCAATGGCTTGAGGATTTGCTTCCGAACGCCATTTACCGATGAATTTATCCAATGATGCGTCAAATCCTTTAATCGGCAAGGTGCTTGTGAACAGCACGCGATATTGCCAGTCGATATTGGGCTGTTTGACGCTAACTCCTTTATTTAATACCCAATACCTGCGCGTTGCAACCAGAGTTCCATGCTCTTTATCAAAATGAATGTCCGTAAAATGTTTGTCATTCGGTTGATTTATCAGATCATTAAGTGCATTTCCCATGAGTAATTCGGTATAAGAGTAAACTTCTAGTTTGCGATCTTTCCCTGATAGGTCTTCAATTTCAACATGCCATATCTCACCGGCATCGTTTAGAGGTACAAAATAGGTTAAAATTGCTCTGATCTTTTTGTATTCGGTTGTGATCCTGACATAGCCGCTTCCATGACGGCATTCGTACTTATCGTAGTCAATATTCAAGGTTGGTGCCCAGGAGAGCGACCAGTATTGACCGGTTTCGGTATCTTTTATGTAGATATAACGCCCGGGACGATCCCAAGGCAGTGAATTGTAACGCATTCTGGTAATGCGATTATCTCTGGCAGACTGGTAATAAGAAAAACCACCTCCGGTATGAGAGATCAATCCGGTATAGTTCTCATTCCAGATATAATTGAACCATGGACGGGGCGTCCGCGGATCGGTAATGACATATTCACGTGTTTTATTATCAACATACCCGTATTTATTCTTTAACATTCTATCCTCTATATGCTCAGTTTTATTGTTTTAATTTTTTTCGAAGACAATTCTACTTTTTCAAGCGATATATCGCCTATGATCATTTCTTCAAGTGTCACTTCTTGAGCTTTATTTATCTTGAATATGCTTTTGACCGTAGTACTCTGAAGTTCTTCTGTCGGATTGTATAAACGCAAGATATAAGCATTCTTTTCACGATCTTGCGGTTCTTTGATACAGGAAATAACGAGAGCATTATTACTTAGCTCAAAGAATGATCCTCCCGGTTTGATCGACCCTTGCGTATTGCCATGTTCAACCATCCTTAGCGGAGTATTGTAATTCAGGGCTTCTTCATACAAAAAACCTTCATTCTTGATATCAAAAGGATAAAAAGCAAAGCGTGCCTTTTGCTTACCAAGGCATTGTGATCCCTTTTGTTCACCGTAGTCTTGTTTTGAACTGGGTTGAATAATATATCGGAATGCTCTGAAAAGCGTAATAGCCAAGGTGCTTTTATCAGGCAAGACCTCATATTCTTTTAATCCGTCAAGGAATAAAGAACATCCTTTTTGTTCATCAGAGATGCTCATAAAATGATAGGCCGGTTGATCATACTGAGGTTGTTCCACCCAGTCTTTTGTATCGGGTCTATCTGTAGATCTTTTAACAATATCGAATTGTCCCTGCGCTTTTGAAAAGTCCGAGATCACATCGGTTTCAAAGATCATTCTCAGTCTGTGATCTTCTGATGTATTATCTATAATTGATTCATATTCAATGTATTGCGAATTACTCTTAAGGGTAATGATCGTCTCGATCTTCATATTTTTCGAGGCAATTCCCTGCTTACGCTCAAGTAAATTTTTAGCGATCGGCATACGGTGAATAAGCTTGATTTGTTTGATCAAACTATTATGTTGAATGACATGTATGACAGCGGGAAATCCCTTGGTCGAAAATTTAGGTTCTACAGATTCATGGGTCCAGGCATGTCCTGCCTCTCCCTCATCTTCGTAATACCCGGTATTGGTGATCTTTCTGCCCGAGGCTTTGCACAGAACATTAAGGGTCCCATCAAAATTTACATCAATACAAAGATGTTCATTCTCAAGCTTAACATTTTGGACAATGGCGTTTTGCTTTTCGATCACAGATCCTTCTATGGGTTTTACATGGAAGGATGTCATACTAAGTCCTGCAACATTATTGACTGCCATATTAATATGATAGCGTTTCATTTTGAAGTACATGGGACGGTCGATCAGCTGTTCAAGTATCGGCTCTTCATCATTTACGGACAATATTTCAATTGAAACCGGATTTTCTTGGGCATCTGTTATCGTGATCGAACCCTTATCCATATTTTCCGGAATATCAATGTAGGCTTCCACGATCCCGGAACGTTTGAATTGAGTTGTATTGATCACGGAAAGATGAATATCATCATGATCTTTACCCGGACAATCCAAATTGGCGATCAAGTGCTTTGACGCTTTACCGAAAATGCTTTCGGCAATTTCTTTAATATGTTTATAACGATTGACCATATCATCATGGATCGCATCCAGACTGCAGCCGCCGATGGAATCATGAGCAGCGTTCTCGATCAACATTCGCCAGGCAATACGCAATGATTGATCGGAAATATCCAGCCCCTGCATACCTGCGATGGTGTACATAGGTTCGGCATATCTTTCCAGCCATAATTCGGCATCTGCGTTCATTTGCTTAAGATACATGCGTGCCGAGGTGATATATCCGTATAAATTACCGCTGCGGTGGTCGTATTGGGCAGATCTGCGTTCGCCTGAGACTTTCTGCAGCTTGCCACGATTGACATCCTGAGCGAGGGATTTAGCGTAATCTTCAAGTGTGGAGTGGCGAACAGCCACATCCGGCATTAATCGCTTAATATCTTTAATTATTTTTGTCGTTTGGGAATTCGGACCGGAACTGTCATGACCTTCCATCCAGATGACATGAGGTGATGTAAAATCATCAACCTGTTCATCGATCAACTTGCTTACCCAAGTCTTGATATTTTCTTCGTAATAAGTATCATTCGCATTCAAGAGCGAGTAATCTTCCGCACATTGCTCCTTATCGGCAAAGTGCATGGGGGTGCCTCCCCTTTTCCAATCGTATTCGACATCATGCGGTGTTTCATTGAACAAGACCGGTCTGTATAGAAAAAAATAAAAATTGTAACGCGGCATGGTCGAGAAACGTGATGCCAAAGCTTCCGTTCCATCGGCCCCTGTCCAGAGGAACTCGGCTTTTTTACTGTCCAGCGAATTCATGCCTCTATAGAACATAATAAGATCAATATCAAACCCTGCATAAAGCTGCGGCAATTGCGATATTTGTCCCCAGGAAAAAGGTGAATATCCTATCTTGGATACTTTCCCGAATTCTTTACATGTTTCATGTCCGAGTAGCAGATTGCGTATCAAGTTCTCACCTGATATCATAAATTCGTCCGGCAAGATATACCATGGACCAATAAACAGGCGATCTTCTTTAACGAATTTCTTGATCAGTTCTCTCTTTTCAGGTCTGATCTCAAGGTAATCGTTCAAGACAATGGATTGACTGTCGAGATGAAAAGCCCGGTATTCGGGGTCATTATCCAGAATTTCCAACACGGAATCTATCATATCCACCAGATGCTGACGGTTCTTCTGGAAAGGAAAACGCCATTCCCGATCCCAATGGGTATTCGAAATGACATGAAAAACTTTATCTTTATACTCTTTTGGCATTTATTGAACTCACTTTTTCATAAAACAATGGTGTTTGAGTAAAACTTCGGGCAATCCGCCTTGTACAATATGAGACGCAGCCGACAGATCATGACCCGATGTTTCGGCAAAAGGTAATGCAATGACACAAGATATACCGGCCGCCCGAATGGCGATCGATCCGCTTTCGCTGTCTTCTAATCCTATGACCTTGTCCATATCCTCAAGAGGTACATGCAAGGTATTCAGCGCAATACTGTAAAGATCACGATGAGGTTTAAGCCGTATCTCGTGCGAATCGTTGGCAGTCACGAAAGCATCGTATATCTTGTGATAATCTCTAAAATAAGAGATCAATATCTGTTTTTTATCATTGGTCAGCGGCCAGCCGGCAATTTCTTTTTGAACAACATTAAATACTTGTTGTATCACAATATCAGCTTCATAGTAAATGGAGGAAGTGACCAATGCAAGTTTAACGGGATCTAAGGAAAAATAGTCGGCAAGACTTGTCAGATCCATATTCCCTTTGATCTCTGATCCGGACTTCTGAAGATAGGATTTTTTCAAATCGGGCATCAAGAGCTGTAATTCTTCTTTATTTAACCAACCTTTTACCAGTGAAATAAAGATCGCGACGCCCGGCATGGGTTCAATCAGATTGTCAACATCGATGCCATGGATCAGATCTATCATGGGGATGGCTTCATTCTTATCAATCGCCATCAGGATCTCATGATAACGCTGATAGTAGATATCAATAGATGCCCGGACTATCTTGCTTTTAGTTTCGATCTTGCATTTTGACTTATAAATAAGCAGTAATTCTTCATCGGACAGATCAAGCTGCGCCATCAAGCCTTCACAACCAACTATCCGGCAGCTTGTTTTGACTTCTTCGATCCGTTGGGGATCTTTTCCATATCTGAAGAACCAGATCGCGGCTTTGATAAAAGACATATTTATCGCTGAATCAGAGATAGTAAATCTGTATGCATCAATAAGATATTCAACATGACGAGTGGTGCTGTTGCCGATAATGTGCGGATAATCCAGTTTTTGATCAAGACCTGCCCACGCGGACAATTCCATGCGATCGGAGATCTTACGGATCATATATTCCAGTGAATGTATACATAGATTCTCGGTCGTCGTGGTCGTGCCATCCATATCACAGACGACAGTATAAATATCATTTAAGTATTTTTTCTTTTTTGCAAGAGGCGCGTATTCGAACTCCGGAAAAATACCTTCCGGATTTTTAATACAGGCAAATTCTCCCTTTGGAAGGGCCTTCAATATTTCAGATTGTGATATGATCTTTTTCATCTTACTCCGATATCAATCTGATTCCCTCTTTGAGGAATAGATCGACTTCTTCATTGTTTTGCCCTTCGGCATAGATCCGCATTAAGGGTTCTGTTTCGGATGCTCTCAAGAGCAACCATCTGCATGAGCCTTTTAGTCGGAATTTCAATCCGTTCACAATACCCCGACTGCTATTAAAAGCCTGGGTTTCAACAATATCGAATCCTGAAAATGTAGTTAATTTTTTCTCATAAATCATTGGTAAAATGGAAATTCTGTCTGGATGATCAAATTGATGATCAATGCGATTGTAGCAAATCTCACCAAACTGTTTACGCTTTGCTTTTACAAAATCTGAAAGCTTTTTATGACCGGACTTTGCAAGCATTTCAAGAAAGATCAAAGCAGAGAATATTCCGTCTCTTTCCGGCATATGCATTCCGTATCCAAATCCACCGCTTTCCTCGCAACCTATTGCCGCCCAAGTTTTCAACATTTGCTCGCAAATGTACTTGAATCCGACCTGAACTTCATGCAGAGGGTGCTCTTCAGATACCAATAGATTTACTTTATCTGTGACCGAAGATGTTTTAATTATACACCCTTTTTCTTTTCTGACATTTATAACATAGTCTGTAAGATAAAGGATCGTTTCCTGTGCACTCAACCACTCACCGTTCTCCATCATCACACCCAGTCGGTCGGCATCGCCGTCCGTTGCGAAACCACAGCAATATTCATCACTGGCTTTTAAAGCGTCAGCCAGGGGTACTAAATTCTTTTCAATGGGCTCGGCGGCGCGACCGGAAAAATCCGGTTTTGCTTCTCCATAAATAGTTTGAGTAAAGATCTCATTATAGGAAAGATGATCTTCAATATATGTTTGTCCCGCACCACCCATGGAATCTATCAGGGGTATGATATCTGCTTTATATATCGCATCAAAATCTATCGTAGAATTGATCTGTAGTTTATATGGCCAAATATTATCAGTAGAAGTTGCAATACATCCACATAAAAAGGTATCGGAGATCAGGTCTTCTACCTTTTTTGTCTCTTCGGTCATAAAAGGACCGCCGTAATTTGCTTTAAATTTTACGCCGTTATATTCAGGAGGATTGTGAGATGCCGTGATCATGACACCTGCCGTGTAATTGAACCACCGGGTTAAATATGAAATAATTGGCGTGGGTGTTACCATTGTCAGCATTTCAGCTTCAATTCCCATACCACTTAATACAAGATTGAAAGTAGTCGCGAATTCTTCGGAGCCTTTACGACCATCATAACCGATAATACACGTAGGATTTTTCTTTTTATTTAATAAATATTCACCCAACGCTGCGGCGACTATGCCAATTGTGTCTTCATTGACCTCTTTGTCGATCAAGCCTCTCCAGCCATCGGTGCCAAATATGATCTTTGGTGGATCTTCAACTTTTATCAGTGGATTCATACTTCCCGTATCGTTTTATTCGTATTTATGGCTTTTGCAGCTATCTTGCCTGCCGCTTCTCCGGTGGCCGCACAGGTTGGCATAATTCGCAATGCCGCTTGTCCTTCTCTGGTAGATGAAATGCAGCGACCCGCTGCTTGTAGATTTAACACACTTTTTACAAACAGTGTTTGCTTGGGTATTTCATAGTATTCACCTTCCGGTAACTCTTCCATGATGCTTTCATCTTCCTTTTGTCCGTGAATATCGATCCCGTAACAAGCTTTTGCGATAGCATCTTTGAATTTTCGACCTTGTCTGATATCATCAGCGGTCATGACATAATCACCGATCACCCTACGGGTCTCACGGACCCCTACCCTGTCGGCGATCTTCGCCAATCTTGCTTTTACGAATCCCGGAATATTCTTCAATATTTTTACAATATCTGCGATCTGGGTGCGTCCTTCGAGATAGGCATCTTCAAGATCCTTTGCTTTTGTCCCGTCAAATCCCAAAAGATTTACACAATTGAAGGAAGCTGTGCCTGGTTCCGGAAGTGTAGAGAAAAAGATATATTGGACCGCATCGGATAAAGATCCTTGTGCCTGTGCTTTTTTAATGAATGAATAATATCCGGCGACCGATGCGATATGTGCCGGATCATATGCTTTTGTTGACCAGGGAAAGAAATCATCAGGATTATTTTTTACGTAATCAATCGCGTTTTTCAGATCAATGTTCTTCATTTTGAAGAAAAGTGTCATGGCTTGCTGCTCATCTGAGATCTCATAAGGTGCATCAGAAAGAAAGGCCAGCACCGCATCCCCGCTGGTATCGATAAATTGTTCAGCCTGTATTTTTATTGTTACATTTTCTTTTATAACCGTTAATTCTTTTATTTTTGTCGTATCCCGTTCCACTTCGATCAGTTTTGAATTCAAGTAAAGATCAACACCGGCTTCCGAAAGCATGATCGTTGCAGTATCCCTAAAGACATCAGCAGAAAATCCATTATCGATCAACCCGCCATCTGCTCTTATTCTATCTTTTAATTCCTTGAAAATGCCTTCTACAAGAGATTTGCCTCTCACTTCATGTTTCATAAAAGGTGAAACCATTCCACCCGTGGCCAACCCGCCAACATAGGAAAAAGATTCTATCAAAACGACCTTACAGCCTTCACGCGCAGCCGAAACGGCAGAACAGATGCCGGCAATTCCGGCTCCGACAATAGCAATGTCCGTTTTGATCAATGTTGACATTATAACCCTTTCAATGCGTTTACATACCAGGAAGTCACTACACGCGGACGTGTTATCACCGTACCGGCTACAACAGCAAAAGCTCCCAGTTCGATTGCTTTTTTCGCATCTGCAGGCGATGAAATACGGCCTTCGGCAATGACGGGGATCTTAACTTTATTTACGAGTTCTTTCAACAATTCGAAATTCGCGTTGCCGGCATTCATGTTCTCTGTTTCAGGTGTGTAACCGTTCAATGTAGTTGAAAGACAATCCGCTCCGGCTTTTTCACAGGCAAGTGCGTCTTCAAGCGTAGAAATATCCGCCATAATGAGTTTGCCGGTCTTTTCCTTCATGTTTGTAATAAACTCAGGACCTGATAAACCGTCCCAAAATCGAAAAGTACCGTCAATCGCGACCATTTCACAGCCAATCTCAAATAATTTTTCCACATCATTAGCCGAGCGAGTGATCTTGACATATCCATCTTCGAACTCTGACTTTGTCAATCCGATAACAGGCAAAGCAATATGCTGAATAATATGTTTAGTTTTGACAATACCACATGAACGGATCGCTGAAGCTCCGCCCATTTCGGCCGCCCGGGCAAAAAGGGTAACACCATCGGGAGTATTAAAGGGATCATTCCCCTCGGCTTGTGAGGAAACGATCAATCCTCTGTAAATTTGTTTGAAAAACCCTTCCATTTTCATTAAGTCCTCCAAAAGAGTTTTTTACGTGTAAATATTGCAACGATCAAAGCCAGGATCAATGTTTGAGCGCAAGCGATCATAAAACCTACCCAAGGATACGGGGCGGTAATATCTTTTAACCAAGGGAAAAGATGCGTAATGTAGAGAATTGGAACGATAAGATTCATCATGCCCACATAAGCGATCATGGGATTTTGTCCATTACGGATCAATAAATTAAAGATACTCTTTTTCTTGAGAAGATCTATCCAAATGGCAAAGAACAATAACATATAGTAGGCTAATCCACTGGTCAAAAAGTAATATGAGAGTGTTGAATTGTCTTTTTTGATCCCACCGCCAAAGGGTTCGAATATCAATCCGAGTACGATCCACAAACTTCCCCACATGACGAGATTCTTTAGCAATTTGTCGTCAGGTGATGATGACTTTCGTACTTGCAGCCAGGCAATAAAACACAAAAGCATCATTACGAGTGTAGTTGTAAACACGGCTCGTGTATAAAGTCCGATCAAGGCGGTAATTACCATTACCAGGGCGTAGATAGATAGTACGAGCAATTTGCCCGAATCGGGTTTAGTTTCGTGTTCTCTGCGATTTTTTAACCAGGTCTTGATCTGATCTCCGGCTATGGTTCCCGGAATAACGATCAATAGATATTTCAGCCATGAAAAATTATAAAGCCAACTCAATGGTGTAAAATTCCAGATCTTATCGATCCATGTATACTGAACACCGTTGAACAAATGCATAACATAAGGAATATTGCGAACAGCTTCCTGTCCCCCGATCGCGGCAGCGATATCCCATTGCATATGTACTAATCGCATGCCAATAAATACAGCCATTACAGCCAATCTGGCGATATGATTTTTTCTTGTGAGAATATAGATGATCGATCCAAAGAACATCATGTTTGCCAATAACATGATGATAATATCCATTCTTTCGGGTTTAAAGCCTGAACCGTCGGGATATTTTACAAATAAAACAAAAGCGAGTGCTCCAAGCCATCCTGCAATTTTTAAAACGGGATTTATCCATTTGGGCCATTTTTTAGGTACGCGTAAAAAAACGGCAAACAGGATTAGAAATCCCACAATACCCAATAACCAGGCACTGTAGGCCGGACCGGAACCCCAAATATTCTCTGTAAGATTATAGGGACGGATATGTTGAACGAAAATAGCAAAAAAGACCAAGAGAACGGTTCTTTCAAGAATATGTCCGGAGCTTGCCCAAAAAGGTTTTTTTGCATCCAGTCTGCGTTCCAACGCAAAAGGAAATGCCGCTCCCATCACGAACAAAAAGAAAGGAAATACAAGATCAACCCAGGTAATGCCGGGTAGCAGAGGATTAAAGCCCTGTCCGGGAGGAACCTGTGCATGAAACATCCAATGCGGCAGA
Source organism: Fidelibacterota bacterium (assembly GCA_021734505.1). GTDB lineage: Bacteria > Fidelibacterota > Fidelibacteria > Fidelibacterales > Fidelibacteraceae > M50B103. The sequence continues at coordinate 14,459 of JAIPIT010000033.1, forward strand.
CTGTAGGGTAAAATGCCCGAGAGAACCATTAACAGTATAGCTGTCCCACGCAAGGCATCCAAACTGTAAGCACGTTGTGAATCCATTATTTCTTCACTCCTATGACGACAATCACCTGATCGGCAGGAATGTGCTGTAACTCAATATCCAGTAAAGCGGTCAATTGTTTCTCATCGATCAATCCGGTCATATCGATTATTCTTCCTCCGACCAACACGTAAATACCGGGTAAAAGTGCACCCGCGTCACCGTAGGAAGTCAGATCTTCGAGAATATTCATAAGGGCTGTTTTGGCCTGAGCAGCGGAAGATGTACGTACCTCAGCATCTTTCAATTGAAGTTTGATAACACCTTCTTTATCAAGAACGCGAATATGTAATTTATAGGTCGATGAACTTGAGAGCAAACGCTTCTTATATATCTTATTACCAATAAGATATAGCCCATCAGTTTCAGCAATAATATCACAATTATCACTATCTGACCTCAATGAAACAGCTGCAATTTCAAGTATTTCTTCAGGGGTCAGTTTTTTGATCTTCAGGTCTTTTGTACGCATTTCGCCGGAACCGGTTGCGGTTGCGATCACGCGATTATTTTTGGCATCAACTTCAACCGAAGCTTCAATGGTATCGGGGTCGGCACCCATAGCCTGAACCGATGCGATCGCTTCCTGACGCAGTGCTATAATATCTTCGCTTGTGGGACTCATGACCGTTTTTTCTACAGAATCCCGAATAATACCCAAGGCCGCGCCGATTGCTGAGATCACATCTGTATTTTCAGCGATCAAATAAGGTAAATTCATACTTTTTGCCGCCGCCGGAACAATAGCAGGGGCTCCCCCGCCTCCCCCAACAAAACGTATCAGATCATGATCAAGCTTATATTCGCGTGTTAACTGTTTGATCGTTGGCTTGATCTTATTTGATGATATTTCAAGGATATTCCGGGCAAGCGAATCAGCAGATGTCTCTAATTTATCAGCAACGGAAGCAAATACCTGTTTTATTGCTTCTTTATTGACCGTATCGGCATTTGCATCACCACAATATTCCATAAAATGTGATGCTTCAGTCGGTGTCAGAGTGAAATCCGCTTTTCCATTCAAAGGATGGATTGCCAGATAATCATTGGGATCATCAGGTCGAGGTTGAATGGTATCCAATTTGATATTAGAAAAATCATGGTCATGATCAAAAGAAGGATAACGCAAATCGGCAATATGAGCCGAACGCGGACCGACATCGATGATCTTCCCGCCTTGTATCCTTGGAGTAGAGCCACCGGCGATACCAAGAGTCCTGACATCCAAGGCTCTTAAAAATAGCCTGTTCCCGCCGATCTGTGCGCTTTTGATCTGAGGTTTTCCGTTCTTGATAACGGAAATATCCGTCGACGTACCGCCCACTTCCAGAAAAATACCATCGGATACACGCGCATACATCAAGGCCGCTGCAACACCCGCCGCCGGTCCGGACAACATGGTCAGAATAGGTCGTTTCCGCATTTCATTGATGTCCATAATACCGCCATCTGAACGCATGATCATTAAAGGGGCATCGATCCCGCTTTCACGAACGGCTTTCTCGGTCATATTCGCCGTCTCAAGCATCTTGGGCATCATGGCTGCGTTTATAACGGCCGTACGGGTTCGAACACGCAATCCGTATAATTGAGATATATCGGAAGCCGATGAGGCCATAAAACCCTTCTTACGGGCAATTTCGGCTACTTTCCGTTCATTTCCAGGATCATCTACACCATAAACTTCCGAAGCGACAATAACATCCGCTCCCCTGAACTTCAATTTATCAATAGTGTCTGTAATGAGTTTTTCACTCAGTTCGTTTTTCAGGTCGATATATTCCGTATAGGCTGTAAGTGTTTTGCCCGGTGCAAGAACGATATTATCATTGGCGATCTGCCTGAAACCGAGGCTTCCCTCAGTGCCTTTACCAAGAAGAACGATACCCACTGATGCAACATCACCCTCAAGCAATGCATTGGTCGCCTGTGTGGTGGAATGAGCGATCATAACGACTTCATTCGGCTTTATTCCGGTATTTTTGATCAATTCCCGCATGGATTGGACAACACCTGCGGCAACACCTTCTTTGGCTTTATGAGTGGTTGGAACACAGGTCTTACCGCATAACGAGTAATCACTGATATCCACAGCTACCGCATGTGTAAAAGTACCGCCGACATCTATTCCTATTTTGATCTTTCGCATATATCTTTCCATTGAATTTTAATAAAACATAATTGAGGCAATGATGAGTCCGATAAAAGCCACTGCAATAGTATAAGGCAGAGTATTCCACATAACCTTTTGAACATCCACTTGCATTTCATTTGCCAACCATACATTGTGGGTGTTGGTAGGATCAGAAACTCCCTGAACCATTCCAACCGACATTAAAAGTCCCATGATCGCGGCACCGGGCATGCCGGCTGCAAGAAAGACAGCCGCGATACCATAACCCATCCCCCAGAGATTCAAAGGACCACGATATAATGCAAGCGGTGACGCAAGCGTGAAAATTAAAACAAAAAAGAATCCATTTCCAGGTACAAGTGAGGTCATAACCGGTTTAAGCAGAACGAGCACAGGCCATCCATTGGGGTACATAGTCGAAATATCACCACCGGGTCCGATAATGGCATTCAAGAGCATGCCGATACCCATCATAAGAACAACAGCAGGCATAGCCACCGTTCCACCCTCAAATATGGAGCGCATCAGAGTATTCAATGCTCCTTTTTTATATGTGGAAAGAAAACCGTATATCAATCCGCAAATAAATGCGGCAACGAAGTCAAGATTAAATAAAAGAATGAGAAAAAGCGGGACCAATGGAGTAAAATATGCTGAAAAATGCAGACTTTCCTTATCGTGCTTTTTCCCGATAATTCGAATAAAGTTTATTAAAACAAGTAATAACAAAGCGCCAAGAATGAGGTATTTTAATCCCATTCCTATATAGGAGAAAACAGTCGAAAATCCATCCCTGAAGCTAAAAGGCAAAGCGCCCCAAAGTAAGAAAAGTCCTGTTACAACAACGAGAAAGGTTGAAGAGATAAAAATGATCTTTTTTAATTTCAGGTTATGCCCGTCACGATACAATTGGATCGTGATATAAAAAAGCGACGTTACAAAGAGAATAACGAACATAATTAGGGCAAAGGTACGTATCTGAGTCACTTCCAGATCTAAAACAGTAATATATAAAGCCCAGTTTCCTGCATTCAAAATACCGCCCATGGAAAGTCCGAAAAGAAATATCCCGATCACGGTCATAGGACCCATTCCAACAGATAACATGATCGGTAAAGCGATGGTGGCAACCATAATGATCGCTCCCAAACCGCCGAGTGACGTAAAAAGCAATGCGATCAGGGCAAGAATGACCACAGCGATGATCCAGGGATTATCCCCGGATAGTTCAGCCCCTTTCTTGATCAAATTTTCCGCTACCTTGGTTTTTTGCATCAATACACTGAGCATAGAGCCAAAGATCGCGATCACATAGGCCGAGTGAAGACGCAGAACACCTTTTCCCACAACAAGACTAAGAATATCCTGAAATGAAACACCGCCCACCAGTGCAATAAGAAAAGCCATTAAAGGTAATGCTAACAAAGCAGGTAGTTTGCGTGTAAACATTGCAGCGGCCATTGCAAAGAAGATCACAATAAAGACAATTATTTGTAGCGTTTCCATAATACCTTCACTTTGAGTGAATTATCCGTTTACTTGTGGTCAGTAGTTAAGTTAAAGAAAAGACCCGGCAGGCACAAGTACCCACCGGATCTTTCTATAAAAAAGATGAGAACTAAAATTATTTCAAGAATGTCATCTTTTTAACGTCTATCATGTCACCGGCCTGCAATTTATAAATATACATTCCGGTCGAAACAGGATTTCCGTTAAGGTCCGTTCCATTCCAAACGACCTGATTGTATCCGGCGGATACGTTTGCATTGATCAGCGTTCTGATCTTACGTCCGGAAATGTCATAAATAGCCAAATTGACCTTGACATCTTCAGGAAGATCGAAACGGATCGTTGTGGTCGGGTTGAAAGGGTTCGGATAGTTCTGATGCAATTGGAATTCAGCAGGAACACCGGCAACGGAAGTCGTATCTTGTACCGGAATGATCGGCGCAGATTCTATCTCTTCAAGACTGTAAGAAGAGAGACCGTTATTGGTGATCAATTCGATCAATGCGTTTGCATAAACGTCATAGACGGCCATACCGGTAGCATTTCCATTTGAATTCGTTTTATAATCATCCGTTGGAGCATTGACGATATTCAATGATGAACAAAGCGCATCACCGGGTGTTCCAAGAAGTTCAACGACCTTGGTGCCTGAGCTCCAGCCATTGGTGATACCGACAAAGCGACGCATGCCGCTTGAGTTTTCAACTTCAAAGTAGTTGATTGCCGTTCCCGATGGAATAACGCCTGTATCGAAGGTATAAAGAAGCGTTCCGTCAGCTTTTACGTACATTGGAGCGGTTCCGGTACCATTTACAAAAAAGTATGCACCATTTTGAACAGGAGCAAGACCGCGTGAAGCAGCGCCGGCTGTAATGGCAACACTGTCTGCCAATGCATAATTTTCACCATCACTTGTATTGAATACATAGATATATGGTGCATTTGTACCTGATACGTAAACTTTTGTAGCAGTTCCTTCTCCGCTGGCTGCCAGTGCATCACCCACACGGATCGGAATACCTGTACCACTGTATGCGAGGTTCATATCTGCATTTTCATCTGCATTTCTGAACAGATTGAATGTTGAACCCGACGAAAGGTTACAGGAAAAGACCTGCCCATCATCAGTAGCCGCAATTGAATTGATCTTCAGATAACCGGCACTGGGAAGAGGACTTAGCATGTTCATATCTTTGATCACAGAACCATCTTCAGTTGAAACGGCTTTAACAAAATCACCGTAACCATTCGGATGTGCAACAAAGTATAAATTGCCGCTCTTGGCACTGTAAGCCATATTACGCGGAGCATTGGCAGAAACGCCCATCCAGTCTGCATCTGCAGCTACACGCCATTGCAAAGGCCAAACGATATGTCCGTTACCGCTTACAGTAGCCGAGATCATGCCAACAGATGTGTAAACATTCAGTGTAGCATTGTCTGCAGTTTCATCATCAGGTGTATATGAAACCGTGATCATTGCGGAATCACCTGCTGCCAGGATATTGGTATCGATAACTGCAATGTATTTGTCATCGGTCATTACCAGACTATCAACGATCAGATCATCAGCACCGGCAATGGCCGTGTTCTTTAGATAAATCGTTGAAACTTCATTCGTATTGATATCAACCATACCAAATGGTATAGTCGTTACATCAAGTTCAGCAACTGCCTCAGGAGCTTTGACCGAGATATGATCAAGGTAGAAAGAACCTGAAGTTACAGGATCGCCGTAGAATGCTATTGAATGAACACCGACTCTGTTAATATCGACAGTATGTTTATGCCAATTGAAGTCTCCGGGTGCCGATACTTCATAAAGCGTATCGCCGGGAATACCGTCTTCACTCATGAGAATGACTTTCAGTTCCCAGACATCCGAACCACCTGTGTGTTCAGACAAGTAGAACGTCAGTTGTTTGGGATCTTCAATCAGAGGTGTGACCACCACTCCACTGGAATCGAGGTTAGCCAAACCGAGATATTTCCCGGTGCCTTCCAATGCATAAGCATCGTCGGCAAGACGGATATTTTCGAAATACCAAGTGGAATCCAGCTCCGTCCATGACTCAAAATCTTCATCCAGTTCGGTCAGAACAGCTGAATATATGGTCAAATCGTCATAGAATGTTCCCAGGATCTGATATCCGCCATCGTAAGGTGAACTATTATCATATTGAGTTACTACACCAACCAGATCAAATTTCCAGGTCGGAGCAGTTTGACCGTC
>JAIPIT010000034.1 GCA_021734505.1 Fidelibacterota bacterium
CGAATAGAGGCAGCTAATTCAGCTATTCTTTCACTATTTAGGAGTAAACGATCAATAGCAAGCGGAGAAAGTCGCATAGCTTTGCTATTGGCAATATCTTGTCCATTTAATTTTATAATTATGTTTTGGTATTCGATCAGTGCATCTGCCATATTTTGCAACACAGCATTTGTAGTAGTAATATCCAGTGTTCTAAAAACTTCTGAAGCGCTTTTTGTTCTTTCGACCAAAGGTTGGATCGTTTTCATTTACATCCTTTATTGCTTCCAATATTACGATAGGGAGTAATTTATTCACAATTTTTAACTTTCAAAGCTTTTTTCGGAACTAATTCATTTTTTCAATCATTATATAAAAGTATTGCAATAATTATAACCTAAAGGAAAAGCAGATAAATTATTAAAAAAGTGCTTGAATGATGATTCAATATCTATTAAATTCAAATATTGTGTAATGTAAACAATTTTTTAAAAGGAGACTGGAAATGAAAAAACTTATTATTGTAGTGATGTCTGTGTTGTTAGCATCTTTTGCTTTCGCTCAATTTGATTTGGGTATCAAACTTGGTGCTAACTATTCATACATTGATACAGAAGAGTTTGATGCACAAGTTTATATTGAGCAGTTCAGTGATCTGCAGAATATTACCGGTTTTGTCGGTGGTGCATTTGCCGTGATCGGTTTTGGTAATTTTGGTATTCAGCTTGAAGGTCTTTTCTCTATGGAAGGATTTTCTATTGAAAATGCCCTTGAAGGTGATGTTGCAAATACAACTATCAGAACTAATTATGTGAATGCTGTTGCTATGGCGCGTTACAATATTGATCTGGCAATTGTAGCGCCATTTGTTGCTGCAGGAGTCAATGTTGGTATTCCTTTGGGCGAAGCAATAGTAGAAGGTGCTGAGATTGATCTTGAGAACTTTGATTTCAACAAGCTTGGGCTTGCCTTTGCTGTCGGTGTTAAAGTACTTGATATGATTGATGTTGAAGTTCGTTATGTACAAGGTTTAACTGATATCTACACGGTTGATCTGGACGATACCGAACCCACTTTTTCAAACTTGGTACGTTTGTCACTCGGTTTATATATTTTCTAATTTCAAGCTATAATAAATAGCCGATCTTTAGAGAAAATACATTAAAAATTACCCGTTCTATTTTTTGGGCGGGTTTTTTGTTTTTAATTAAGAAATTGCCTAAAGTGATTATAAAATATTGATTATTTTTGCTTTAATATGATAAATCTCCATTATTTTATCCGAATTTATCGAAAATTCATAATATATTTCTCTTATTTAGTAAAATCAGTTTGACTTATAGAAGTCAACTTCTTAAATTGACGAGTAAAAGGAATGAAACTAAATGACGATGCTATTGCACATTCTCCATAATCATACTGCTCCGTAAGGGGTTGGGAAGCGCAAAATATATTAAAAATATTATCCCGATCTCTTTAGTGAATCGGGGTTTTTTTTAAAGAATACAAAAAATAATAAAGGAAGATCAATGTTAACAATGGCCATTCAGAAAAAAGGAAGATTATCAACCAGCAGTATTGAATTACTTGAACATTGCGGTATCCATCTCAAAAATACCGGCCATGATAAACTGAAAACCTCAGCGGTGAATTTTCCTTTAGAAGTGCTTTTTCTTCGCGATGACGATATTCCGCGTTGTATAGAAGATGGTATAGCCGATATAGGCATTGTTGGCGATAATGTTGTTCTTGAAACTGCATCTGAGATCGAAAAGGTCATGCCACTCGGATTTGGAAAGTGTAGAATGTCCATTGCTATCCCCAAACACGAGGAATATAAGAATATTAATTCTCTTAATGGTAAACGTATAGCGACTTCATATGATCATATTCTACAAAATTATCTTGACAAAAAGGGTGTGAAAGCAGATATCCATAAGATCTCCGGATCAGTGGAAATAGCACCCGGTATCAATATGTCTGAAGCTATTTTTGATATTGTCAGTACCGGCAGTACATTGATCTCAAATGGATTAAAAGAAGTTGAGACAATACTTGAGTCTGAAGCGAGTATTTATTGCAATTATTCTTTATCCCAAGAAAAAAGGGAGCAGATCGATAAATTATGTTTCCGTATTCGTTCCGTAAACACAGCAAAGGATTACAAATATATCTTATTGAATGTACCAAATAACAAATTGGATATGGTATGCGATATTCTTCCGGGTATGAAAAGTCCCACGATCATGCCTCTTGGGGAAGAAGGATGGAGCTCCGTTCACTCGGTAATAAAAGAAGATATGTTTTGGGATGTGATCAAACAACTAAAGGATGCCGGTGCTGAAAGTCTATTGGTCACCGATATCGAAAAAATGATACTCTGAGGGAATTATGAAAATCTACAAAAAACCATTGCCTGAAACCTGGGAAGCTCTTTGCAAGAGACCTCAGATGAACCAAGTGAAACTGATGTCTGAAGTAAAAGATATATTTCGCATGGTCATGCTAAAGGGTGATAGAGCTTTAGTCGAATTCACAAAGAAGTTTGATGGTGCACAATTGGAAAATATCTTGTGTACACCTGAAGAAATTAAAGAATCAGAAAAGAACATATCAGTAGTTCTGAAAGATAATATTCGTCTTGCCATTTCGAATATTAAGAAATTTCACGAAGCTCAAATACCCAAAAAAAAGTTAATTACAACGATACCGGGCGTTAAATGTTGGCGTGAAGCCCGGCCTATCGAAAAAGTGGGGATATATGTGCCAGGCGGCACTGCACCTTTGTTTTCTACCGTATTGATGCTTGCTATTCCGGCCGTACTTGCCGGTTGCAAGGAAATCGTACTTTGTTCGCCGCCTAGAAAGGATGGGACATTGCACCCGGCCATACTTTGGGCCGCTAAAGAATCGGGTGTGACCCAAGTGTGTAAAGTCGGTGGTGCTCAGGCCATTGCTGCAATGACCTACGGGACAGAAAGTGTACCTGCAGTATATAAAATACTCGGTCCTGGAAATCAATACGTGACTGGAGCTAAAATGTTGGCTGCCACTGAACATGTTGCCATTGATATGCCGGCAGGTCCATCCGAAGTATTAGTTATTGCAGATGAATACGCTGATATTGAATTTATTGCTGCAGACCTTTTATCTCAGGCGGAACATGGTGTTGACAGTCAGGTTATTTTTGTTACTTATTGCGATAATCTTGCTGAAAAAGTGAGCTCTGAGGTGATAGAACAACTCGACTTATTAAAGCGAGCCGAAATAGCAGAAAAGGCGCTGATGAACAGTAAGATCATTGTATTGGATGATCTGAAAGCTTGTATGGAATTTTCGAACTTCTATGCACCAGAACATTTGATCATTAATACAAAAAACGCCATTGATCTGATCCCGAAAGTAATAAATGCCGGTTCAGTTTTTATTGGCGATCTATCACCGGAATCTGTGGGTGATTATGCCTCGGGGACAAACCACACACTGCCTACGGGCGGTTTTGCCAGGAATTACAGTGGTGTATCGCTTGACAGCTACTATAAAATGATCACTTTCCAGTCTTTATCGGAAAAAGGATTGAAGAATATAGGTCCCGCCGTTGAGCATATGGCAACAACAGAAGGATTGGATGCCCACAGACAAGCTGTTTCACGCAGATTATTTAAAATAGAAAATTTATGAAAGTGAATTAATGAATATTAACATCACATCTCTTGTTCGTAAAAACATTCTCAAGATGAAGAAATATGCTTCTGCACGAGATGAATTCACTGGAAAAGCGAAGGTATTTCTTGATGCAAATGAAAATGCATTTGGTTCACCATCCGGTCAGGAACTGAATCGTTATCCGGATCCTTTGCAGAAACAGCTTAGAGATAAAATAGCCGATTATAAGGGATTATCTTCTCCGGAGCATCTTTTCCTTGGTAATGGCAGCGATGAGGCCATAGATCTTATCCTAAGGGCTTTTTGTGAGCCACGCATCGATTCTTTGATGCTTTTACTTCCTACTTATGGTATGTACAGCGTTTCTGCGAATGTCAATGATATTAAGATACTTAATGTTGAGCTTAATAAAGATTTTTCATTGAATGTTAATGAAATTATCTCAGTGGCCAAAAAAGAACAACCAAAGGTGATCTTCATTTGTTCGCCAAACAATCCTTCAGCCAATGTTTATGCAAAAGAGGATATCGAAAAAATACTTAATAGCGTGAACTGTTTGGTAATGATCGATGAAGCATATATCGATTTTGCAACCACATCTTCCTGGATAGAGCGACTTGATGAATTCAAAAATTTGATCGTTATTCAGACCTTTTCCAAAGCATGGGGTATGGCGGGGGTTAGATTGGGAATGGCTTTTGCCGATCCCGAGATCATTAATGTCCTTAATAAAATTAAATATCCCTACAATATCAATGATGTTACATCTAATATTGTTCTTAAAACCCTGCAGGATCCTTCGATAAAAGATGAATTGGTCACCAAGATCAAGATTGAACGCACGTTTCTGATGAATGCTTTCAAGGACATATCTATCGTGAAAGAAGTGATCCCCTCAGAAGCAAATTTCTTTCTGGCCCGATTTAAAGATCCGGATGCAGTTTATCGGTTTTTAACCGAGGAAGGTATTATTGTCCGCAATCGTTCAAATCAACTTCACTGTGAAGGATGCTTAAGAGTAACGGTCGGAACTCGTGAAGAAAATATAATGCTTTGCGAAGCATTGCAAAAATACAGCGAAAAGGAATGAAGATGAAACCTGTATTGTTCATCGATCGTGATGGTACCATTATTTCGGAAGTTACGGATGAAACCATTGATACAATGGATAAACTTCAATTGCTACCAGGTGTAATAAACGCCTTAAGTGATATAGTAAAACATACTGATTATGAGCTGGTTATGATAAGTAATCAAGATGGTCTTGGTCGTCCTGATTTTCCTGAAGAACGCTTCTGGGGTCCACATAATTTCTTAATGGATCTATTGAAAAATGAAGGAATAAAGTTCGCTGAAGTCTTAATAGATGCACACTATGAAGATGAAAATTCTCCAATGCGTAAGCCTAATACCGGGTTGCTGACTCAATACATGAATGCGGATTATGATCTGGGCGGATCTTATGTGATCGGTGATCGTGATTCGGATATTCAGTTGGCAAAAAATCTCCACGCAAAAGCAATATTTATCGGTGATGAACATGAAGATGCGGCTCTTGTAACCAGATCATGGGCTGATATCCGCGATTTTCTTATAAAACCACAACGCATAGCCGAAGTCAATCGCAAGACAACTGAGACCGATATTTTCGTTAAGGTGGATATTGATGGTAAGGGAACTTATAAAGTATCTACCGGGATCGGATTTTTCGATCATATGCTTGAATTATTTTCCAAACACTCCGGGATCGATTGTGAGATCAACGTTAAAGGCGACTTGCGGGTCGATGAACATCATAGTATAGAAGATACCGGACTGGCACTGGGCGAAGCTTTGTTGAAAGCACTTGGAAACAAGCGCGGTATAGAACGATATGGTTTTTTACTTCCTATGGACGAAGCGAAGGCAGAAGTCGCTTTAGATCTTTCCGGAAGGCCTTATTTCGCTTGGGATGTAGCCCTTAAGAGAGAGTTTGTCGGTGAAATGCCCACTGAAATGGTAAAACATTTTTTTCATTCGTTTTCAGATGGTTTGAGATGCAATTTGCATGTATCCGCCAAGGGAGAGAATGAACATCACATTATTGAGGGCATATTTAAAGCACTGGCTCGATCGATGAAGCAAGCTTGTAAGATATCTTCCATGGATCTTCCTTCGACAAAGGGAATACTTTGATGAGCATTGCGGTCATTAAATATAATGCCGGCAATATTCGTTCGGTGCAAATAGCACTTGAAAGATTAGGCGTGGATTCTGTGGTGACCGACGATCCTGAGATTATTCGCAACGCAGATAAGGTCATTTTCCCCGGAGTGGGTGAAGCATCTTCAGCTATGAAGTACTTAAAAGAACGAAAATTGGATGAACTGATCCTTTCCTTGAAGCAGCCTGTGCTGGGAATTTGTCTAGGACTTCAGCTTATGTGCTCATTCACAGAAGAAGGTAATACTCCTTGTTTGGGGATTTTTAAGAACCGCGTTGTGCGCTTTCCGGAAAATGATAAAGTCCCGCATATGGGCTGGAATAGTATTCAAAGGCTTAAAGGTATGCTATTTGACAGTATTGATGAAGGTTCATATGTCTATTTTGTTCATAGTTATGCTGCTGAACCTGGGGTAGATCAGATCGCAGAAACGGATTATATTATCCCTTTTTCATCTGCACTGCAAAAAAAGAACTTTTTCGCAACACAGTTCCATCCGGAAAAAAGCGGCGATATTGGACAAATAATCTTGAAAAACTTTATTGAGTTATAATATGATAGAGATCATACCTGCTATAGACATTATTGATGGAAAATGTGTGCGATTGACGCGAGGTGATTACGATACCAAGAAAATTTATGATGCTGATCCCAAAAGCGTTGCTGAACGCTATGTGGCAGCAGGGTTAAAAAGACTGCATTGTGTGGATCTAGATGGTGCAAAAGCCGGTCGATTGATCAATGATGAAGCGATAAAAACCATTTGTTCCGTTAAAGAATTGCACGTAGATCTTGGCGGCGGTATCCAATCGGATGCCGATATCAGAAAAGCCTTTGCCTTAGGTGCCAAACAGATCACGGCCGGCAGTATAGCAGCCTATGAGCCTGCAAAAGTCACAGCCTGGCTTGCAGAATACGGCAGCGACAAGATCATTCTTGGCGCGGATTTTAAACACGGTAAAATAGCCATCTCAGGATGGCAGGAATCAACGGGGTTTGATCTGATGACCTATCTGGATGATTATATTTCCCGTGGTATCAAAACAGTGATATCAACAGATATTTCCCGGGACGGTATGATGGAAGGGTCTGCCGAAAAGACCTATTCGGCCATCAAAGAACGATATCCACATCTTGAATTGATCGCGAGCGGCGGTATTTCATGTATGGATGATATAAGGCGATTGGATGATCTTAATATTGATGCCGTGATCGTGGGTAAGGCGATCTATGAAGAACGGATCAGTATGCAAGAGATCAGGGAGTTTATAGGATCATGCTAAGTAAACGTATTATACCGTGTTTGGATATTAAAGACGGACAAACCGTTAAAGGTGTAAAATTCGAACAGATCCGCCATGCGGGTGATCCCGTTGAGTTGGCAAGTTTATATGCACGATCCGGTGCCGATGAGCTCACTTTCCTTGATATTACAGCCACGATAGAAGATCGTCGCACATTTGCAGAGTTGGTTGAAAAGATCGCACATAATATCAATATTCCCTTTACTGTTGGTGGCGGGATCAAAAACGAAGATGATGTGGCTCGTCTACTTGATGCCGGCGCGGATAAGATCACCATTAATTCGGCTGCGGTCCGTCAACCCGGACTTATCGACATACTGGCAGGTCGTTTTGGTTCACAATGCATTGTTCTGGCTGTTGATTGCAAGCAATACGGTTTACGTTCCCTTGTGCATCTTGATGGCGGAAGAACCCCGACAGATCGCGAAACCCTCTTGTGGGTAAAAGAAGCTGTTGAAAGAGGAGCAGGGGAGATACTATTGACCTCAATGGACCATGATGGAACAAAAGAAGGATTTGCTTTAGAGATAACACGAGATGTGTCAGAAAGTGTTTCTGTACCTGTCATTGCATCAGGGGGTGCAGGAAAAAGCGAACATTTTGTGGATGTTTTTGAAAAGGGGAAAGCGGATGCGGCTCTGGCAGCCAGTATTTTCCATTTTGGTGAGATACCCATACCTGAATTAAAAAAATACTTGAGCGAAAATAATATACCCGTAAGGATGAAATAAGAGGAAAATATGAATATTGATTTTAAAAAAGGGAAGGGTCTGGTACCCGCTATTGTACAGGATGAACGTTCTAATAAAGTATTAATGCTGGGCTATATGAATGAAGAGGCCTATAAAAAAACCCTTGAAACAAAAAAAGTAACTTTTTACAGTCGCTCTAGAGAGACAATTTGGACTAAAGGTGAAAGTTCCGGGAATTTTCTTGAATTGGTTTCTATTTCTGTAGACTGTGACGGGGATACACTGCTTGTTAAGGCTATACCCGAAGGCCCGGTCTGCCATACGGGTGATGACACTTGTTTTGGAGACACAAATCAGGATTTTGCATATTTTATCAATGAACTTGAGAAGATCATCGCTGACCGCAAGGAGAATCCTTCATCATCTTCGTATACAAACAAGCTTTTTGAAAAAGGTATTTCAAGAATAGCACAGAAAGTCGGAGAAGAAGCGACCGAAGTGGTCATTGAAGCCATGGCAAACAATAAAGAACTTCTTACAGAAGAGATATCGGACTTGATCTATCATGTATTGGTTCTGATGGCGGCCCGTGATATTAGTCTGGATGATATTAATTTAACGTTGATGAATCGGCATAAAAAGTGATAGAAAGCCGTATGAAAAACAGTTTTTAACTGTAATCCGATGTAATAATATGAATATTAGCAAGAAAAATAAAGAAATCAGTAACAATATAATAAAAATATATAAAATATTATTGCATAAAAGCGGAATATGTTGCATATTTCAAACGATTGGTAATATGGGATGTCGTCTAACGGCAAGGCGCCTGACTGTTAATCAGGTTATTGGGGGTTCGAATCCCTCCGTCCCAGCAAGGGCTGACCAAATATGGTCAGCTTTTTCCTTAATGGAAATATTTTTGAAATTTAGTATGAAGAATTGACTCTATCATTTTAAAGTTTAGAGTTTAAGGTTTAAGCTCTAATATTTTTTATTTTTAACGGTTAACCCTTAAACGTTAAACATGGATTAAAAAATAAATGATAATAGACTCAATTTAGCAAATGAGTTACTTAAAGGGACTATTGTATGTCTTACAATGTATTAAAATTCGGTGGTTCAAATTTAAAGCAAAAAGATGATATTTTGCGTATTGTCAATGTAATCGGGAAGTATGATGCTTCATTGGTGATCGTTGTTTCAGCATTTTACGGTGTGACAGATATCTTGATCAATGCAATTGAAAAAGTTAAAAATGATGAATCTTCAATTAAGGAATTAACTGATTCTTTATTAGCATTGAAGAAAGAAACACTTGATGAGGTGATTGATAATGTCACTATTCGTGAAGAAATATTCGAAGCGGTTAAAACACGTGTAAAAAAGCTGAAGCGCTACTTGCAAGGGGTGAATTTCTTTGGTGATACGCCGGCTTTTGTCAATGATACCATCTTAAGTTACGGTGAGCGCTTAAGTTCATTAATGCTTTGTGAGATCCTGAAATACTTCAAGATTGATGCAGAAGAGATCCTACCGGAAGAATTAGGTTTGATCACTGATGGTGAATTCCTAAATGCCACCGTTGATTTTTCAATTTCAGCAAAGAACGTTAAAGCTGCGGTAAAAAACAAGAAGATCGTGATCGTTCCGGGTTTCTATGGTGTATCTGCAGAGGGTAAAACAACCTTGTTGGGACGAGGCGGAAGTGATTATTCTGCGGCTGCAATTGCAAAATGTATCAATGCATCCAGTTTAGATCTCTTTAAGGATGTAGACGGTTTTCTTACGGCCGATCCTCGCTATGTAAAGAATCCGCGGCGTATTGAAACACTCAGTTACATGGAATCTGCGGAACTTTCATATTTTGGTGCTAAAATATTACATCCCCGGACTGTTGAACCCTTACGTCAAGCCGGTATTCCTATCCGGATATACAATATTGCTACAGTTGAAGATCTATCACATCCTTTAACCACTATTCAACGCGCATCAAATGTGCATGATGATGTGATCAAAAGTGTTACGTTTTCGGACGACATCGGTATCTTGAAATTAAAAGGAGCGGGAATTGGAAATAAACCCGGTATACTTTCAAAGGTCACTTCTGCAATGGATCATTCGGGTATTAATATTAAATCAGTGATCACATCGCAAACGACAATTAATATTTTGATCGAAATGTCACAGTTGAAGAAATCCGCTGAGCTCGTGAAAAGCTTGGATATTCATTCTGTAAGTGAGATCATTGCTGAAGATGACATATCCGTCATTGCCGCCGTTGGTAACGGAATTATGGAAAAAGTCGGATTAGCGGGACGCATATTTACGGCTGTTTCTTTAAAGGGTATCAATATAGAGATCATCTCAGTCGGTGCATCGCCGGTTGCGGCCTATTTTATTGTTAAAAAAACAGACAGAGCTGCGACGATCCGGGCGATACATGATGAATATGTGAAATAGTTGAAGGATGATTGTTGAAAGTTGAAGGTAAAAAAAAAGAATGATAAAATCAGTATTTTCAACCATCAACCATCAACTTTCAACATTTAAAATAGCTTTGCTATTTTAAATAAATATAATATCTTCCGACGGAAAAAAGAGGATACGAAAATGGAACTTACAAAGATCTTTAGTTTCGATATGGCCCACCGCTTGAGCTTCCATAAAGGTAAGTGCTGGAACCTTCATGGTCACACCTATCGCCTGGAAGTCACCTTAACCGGCGATGAAGACGAAAATGGCATGGTCATTGATTTCAATGAGATGAAAAAGATCATTATGGATAATGTTGTGGATGTTCTTGATCACGCAACGGTTATCTATAAAAATGATGAACTGCTGATGAGTAGCTTTCCAATGGAACTGCATCATGTGATCTTTCCTTATGAACCAACGGCAGAGAATCTATGTAAATGGTGTTCGGATCGTCTTGAGGAAGCCGGATTAACAATAAAACAGGTTGTAATATGGGAAACGCCAAGCAGCAAAGCAGTTTATACAAAGTAAACGAAATATTTTACAGCTATCAGGCCGAAGGATTTTGGGCGGGAAAACCTGCTGTATTTATACGCTTTGCAGAATGTAATTTACGATGTGATTTCTGTGATACAGAGTTCCTGACCGGGATCGAGATGAGTGTTTCTGAGATCATGGCCAATATAAAAGATTATAAATCGAAATTTGTTATTCTTACAGGCGGGGAACCCCTGAGAAATGATACCACTGAGCTCGTTGAAACCCTGAAAACTGAAAATTACTATATTGCGGTAGAAACAAATGGTATGTATTTACCTAAACACGAACTTTTTGATTGGATCACTATTTCTCCAAAAAATGATAAACTAAAATTGAAGAAATGTAATGAACTTAAATTCGTACTCGGAATTGATGAAATCCCCGAGACTTACGGTATAGAGTCTGAACATAAGTTCATTTCTCCCAAGAATCCAACTCATGATAAAGCTATCGGGTCACATTCTTCTGACTTTTTTTCCTCAAATATAGCTCAATATTGTTATCGATATGTTTTAAAACATCCCGAATGGCGTTTAACTTTTCAAACTCATAAGGCAATCGGAGTTAAGTAATGCAAGCTAAAAAGGCATTGGTGCTTTTTTCCGGCGGACAGGATTCAACAACCTGTATCTACTGGGCGCAAAAAGAATTCGCCAATGTTGAAGCTGTGTTCTTTCATTATGAACAACGCCATAAAGTTGAATATGAAAGCGTAAAATATATAACAGATAAAGAAAATATTATATTACACGAATTACATGTACCGGCTTTCAAAGAAATAGGCGGCACAGCCATGATTGATGATATTACCATTGAAACGGGCAAAAACGATCTGCCGAACACTTTTGTCCCCGGCAGAAATATTGTTTTTCTGACCTTAGCGGCATCTTTAGCTTATAAAAGAGGGATCCATGACATTATTATTGGTGTCAATGATGCCGATTATTCCGGATATCCCGATTGCCGCACAGATTTTATCTCATCCATGCAAGACTCATTGTCGAAGGGATTAGCTTATGACCTCCACATTTGTGCACCCCTGCAATCTATGAATAAAGCCGAGATATGGGCTCTCAGCGATCGTTTGGGAGTTATGAACGAGATAATAAAGCATTCTCATACTTGCTATGTTGGTGATCATTCTACTTTAAATCCCTGGGGTTATGGCTGTGGCGAATGCCCGGCCTGCATCCTACGTAAAAAGGGATTCGAAAACTTCCTACTACTAGACGAATAGCACAACTCTGCGACAAGAGAGTTTAAGCTAATGAATATCATTAATGATAGGATACAAGCATTGAAAAATATACAAAAAAATCAAAATGTAAAGGAAAGCTATGTCTAAGAACATCCTTATCTTTGATACCACCCTTCGGGACGGCGAACAAAGTCCCGGTGCATCTCTGACGGTAAAAGAAAAAATCATTATTGCCGAGCAGTTATCCAAACTAGGTGTCGATGTTATAGAAGCCGGTTTTCCTATTGCTTCACCGGGTGATTTTGAAGCAGTTAAAAAAATAGCGCAGACTATTGAAGGTCCTGTGATCTGTGGCCTGGCACGTGCGATAGATAAAGATATCGATTGTTGCTGGGAAGCCGTTAAATATGCCAAGAAACCCAGAATTCATACATTTATTGCAACTTCATCCATTCATCGTGATGAAAAACTGCGTAAAAGCAAAGAAGAAGTTATTGCCGATGCTGTTCAAGCCGTAAAACGCGCTAAAAGCTATTGTGATGATGTTGAATTTTCACCCGAAGATGCCGGACGTACCAGTCTGGAATATATGTGTGATGTTGTGAGTGCAGTGATCGCAGCCGGTGCCACAACGATCAATATTCCCGATACGGTCGGATATACGGAACCTGAAGAGTTCGGGAATCGCATTAAAACACTATTTGATAAAGTACCGGAAGCCAAGAACGTTGTTATTTCCGTGCATTGTCATAACGATCTTGGAAATGCTGTTGCCAACTCTCTGGCAGCAGTAAGACAAGGTGCTACCCAAGTTGAGTGCTGTGTGAACGGTATTGGAGAACGTGCCGGTAATGCCTCTCTTGAAGAAGTGGTCATGAATCTGAAAACACGTAAAGATTTTTTTGATGCTGATACCAATATTAATACAAAAGAATTGTTCAAAACGAGCAAACTGGTATCAAATTTAACCGGACTCAGTATTTCGAGAAATAAAGCAATTGTCGGATTGAACGCCTTTGCCCATGAAGCCGGTATACATCAGCATGGCGTATTGCAAAGTAAAGCCACCTATGAGATCATGAATGCTGAAGATGTGGGCTGGTCGGGAGAAAACATCGTGATCGGAAAACACAGTGGTAAACATGCTGTTATGGCACTTCTTGAAGAAGAAGGATATAGCCTGACCTCTGAACAGAACACTCAAGTTACCGAAAAAGTAAAAGACCTTGCTGATAAGAATAAATCGGTGGAACGGGACGACGTTCTTGCTATTGCTATGGATATTCTGGGTCAATTGTCCGAAACCGAACAACGAATTAAGTTAGAAGGATTCACTGTCACGACCGGAAATGGAATGACACCTACCGCCTCCGTGAAGCTTCTGATCAATGATCAGGAAAAGATCGGCACCGGAGTAGGCGATGGTCCCATTGATGCCTTGAGCAAGGCAGTTTGGAGCATTGTTGATCCTTCTGTAAAATTATTGGAATATAACCTCAAAGCCATTACGGGTGGTACCGATGCACTTGCAGATGTTTCCATCAAGCTGAAAGATATCAATGGAAAAGTATTTTCAGGTCGTGCCGTTCATGAAGATGTGATCCGGGCCGGTTTACTTGCGATCATTTCGGGATTGAATCGTTATATGAATGCTTATAATAAAGGGAATTGAAATGGGACAAACAATTACTGAAAAAATCTTAGCCCGCCATGCAGGAAAAGACAGTGTGAAGCCCGGAGATCTGGTCAATGCAAAACTGGATCTTATTATGTGTCACGATGTGACGACAACACCGGCGATCGATATGCTAAAAGCCCATGGTATCACTAAAGTTTTCGATCCGGAAAAGATCGTTATTATGCCGGATCACTTTGTGCCAAATAAAGATATTAAATCAGCTGAAATGATCCGTAAGATCCGTTTATGGGCTGATGAAGTGGGTATTGAAACCTTTTACGAACTCGGTAATCACGGTGTTTGCCATGCCTTGCTTCCGGAACAAGGTCATGTTAAACCCGGTATGACCCTTGTCGGTGCAGACTCCCATACTTGTACGCACGGTGCCTTGGGTGCTTTTTCAACCGGAATTGGCAGTACCGATCTTGCCGCTGCACTTGCAACGGGTGAATTATGGTTTAAAGTACCTCCAACGATCTTATTTAATGTCACCGGCACACTCAAGGACGGCGTATACGCAAAAGATATCATACTTGAGATCATTCGCCGCATCGGTGTGGATGGAGCTAGGTATAAAGCTATGGAATTTAAAGGTAACGTTATTGATGCTTTATCTATTGAGGCAAGAATGACCATCACGAACATGGCGATCGAAGCAGGTGGAAAATCCGGCATTATTGCAGCAGACACTAAAACTCTGGCTTATCTTAAAGACCGGACGGAAGGGGAGTATGAGATACTGCAAAGTGACGATGATGCGGAATATGAACAAATTATCGATATAGATGTCAGTGATCTTGAACCCATGGTCGCCTTTCCCCATTTACCCGATAATGGAAAGGCCGTTTCAGAGATCAAAGAAAAGATCAAGATAGATCAAGCCTATATCGGTTCTTGCACCAATGGTAGAATTGAGGACCTTCGTGTTGCGGCGGAGTATTTTAAAGGGCATAAGGTTGCAAAAGGGACCCGCTGTATCGTTATTCCCGCTACGACAGATATATGGAAACAAGCGAACAAAGAAGGACTGCTGGATATCTTTATGGAAGCCGGCGCAACTGTCTCTTCACCGACCTGTGGGGCCTGTTTAGGCGGACATATGGGTATTATTGCGGGTGGCGAGAAGTGCATATCGACTACAAATCGTAATTTTGTCGGTAGAATGGGAAGTCCGGACTCTGAGGTTTATCTCGCAAGTCCTGCAACCGTAGCGGCATCCGCCGTTAACGGATATATTTCCGATCCACGAAAAGCAGTAGGAGAATAAGAATATGAGAGCTCATGTATATAAACGCAACCATATTAATACGGATGAGATCATTCCTGCTCGTTATCTGAATATGGATAAAGAAGCGGAATTAGCTAAATTTGCGATGGAAGATCTGGATAAAGAGTTTGTGAGTAAAGTTGAAGCCGGAGATGTGATCATAGCTGGTGAAAATTTCGGTTGCGGATCCTCCCGTGAACATGCCGTTTGGGCTTTGCGCGGCGCAGGTGTTAAAGCGGTCATCGCTGATTCTTTTGCAAGAATATTCTATCGAAATTGCATAAATAACGGTTTCTTAGCTATTGAATGTCAGGGAGTTAGCGAATGCATTGAAAATGGTTCAGAGATAGAGATCAATGTTAAAGATGGGAAAATTAAAGATCTATCGAACGGAAAAGAATATACTTTTTCAGCCCTCCCGGACTTTGCACAAGAAATGCTGGATGTCGGTGGATTACTCAATTTGATTACGAAGAAGTAATCAAATTGCAAGGCAAAAGTACAAAGGCAAAAGGCAAAAGAAAATCCGAAGGCACAAGTAATAAGTAGAAGATAGTTTATTTTTTAGTTTTTAGCGCAATTGTACCAAGTATCTTAACTAATTCATCTGCTTCTTTAAAGAGTATGCAGAAAATATGTTTTTTGTCTTGATTATTAGATAATTCAATAAGATGTTTCAGCCAGAAATTTGATTCCCTTGCTTCTCTTAAAGATATTTTAACTTTACTATGAAAATCCGCTTTTGAAGTAGCCGCTTGTGCTTCTTCATAATTTGCACCGATAGAAGTTACACTTTTAACAAGTTGGTTCCGAATAACATTATATTCGGTTAAATTTGGCAGTTCTTTTGTTTGTTTTAATACATTAATAGAAAAGTTAAATAATCTACTTGAAAGATCATTCATGTCGTCGCCCCACTTTTAGTATCAATGCTCTATTTTATATAATCACTTTAATTCGTTATTACTTTTGCCTTTATACTTTTGCCTTTTGTCTTGAATTTTAAAGGCCAATGCCTTTAAAATTCAGTTCCCGCTCCAAAATAATTTGGTTCATCATCACCAAAACGATCTACTTGTTTGCCATGGATGACATAGGTACAGCGTTCTCCAACGATCTCGGAGATCAGGATGATGTTCTCTTCGCCGTATTCATCAATGCTGATGATCCGGGCAAGATTATTGTTGTAGTTTTGTGCCATAAGGTTTGCATGACAGATCGGACAATAAAGATCTGTTTTAACACCGTCCTCAAGTTTGAAAGTGCGATGTTTTCTGACCGAATAATTACCCAATTCAGGACTTAGAAGAAGAATTCCTCTTTCACCGTTGGGTTTCCGGGCAGAAAAGATAACACTATTCTTTACTTTAAGGTGGCCTTTACAGAACGGGCATAAATAATCATTTTTCATTTCAACACCTCAATCCTTAAGTTTTACCACATAATTTATACGGATTATTACTCATTAACAATATTAAATATATTTGATGTAGAGACACAGTCCCGATGCTTCAGGGGTGCACCTTTACAAAAGCGTAATAATATTACATCTTTAAAATAGAGAACATTCTAATTTTATTTTGAATTCAGCTAAATAATGTTCATTTTTAGAGGTCAATAATAAACATGGAGTAAAATATGAAAGAGATCATTTTAAGCGATAAAGCACCCGCACCGATCGGAGCGTATTCACAAGGAACTACTAATTGCAAGTTGATATTTACTTCAGGTCAATTGCCGGTTGACATGGAAACCGGGGAACTGATCGAAAATGACATAGATAGAGCTGCAAAAGCGGCTTTAATGAATGTCATTGCTGTTGTTGAAGCTGGAGGCGGTACGAAAGACACCATTTTTAAAACAACGGTATTTATGAAAGATCTGGCTCAATTTTCGAATGTAAATTCAGTATATGCAGAAGTGTTTCCCGAAAATGCTCCTGCACGTTCAGCCGTTCAGGTTGCACGATTGCCTAAAGATGTTGATATTGAAATTGAAGCTATTGCAATGGTGAAATGAAAAAATCTTTGCTCATATTTGTCCTGATCCTGCTCTGCGGGACACTTTTAGCCCAGGAACCCGATACTTTGGTTGCTTTTCAGGGGAAAATGAGATCTCCTGCATTGTCGATTGGATTATCTGCGGTCTTTCCGGGGGGAGGACAGCTATATAATCAGAAATGGCTTAAGGGAACTATATTTATGGGGACGGAACTCGCCTTAGGCGGTATTGCTGCCTATCATTACTACAAACATGTTAATAATATAAATAGCACATTGTTCGGCGGGGATGATCCTTTGACCACAGCAAAACAATTCACCTGGTTTTTCGCAGCGGTATATGTCTATTCTTTAATGGATGCTTACGTGGATGCCCATCTAAGTAACTTTCCTAATGAGCGACTTATTCTGGAACCCGACCCAAAGATCAAAGGGATTCAACTTAGTTATCAATTTTAATATGAGGGATTATGGACGGGAATAGAGAACATTGGGGAAATAAACTGGGATTCATTCTTGCGGCAGCAGGATCTGCTGTAGGGCTGGGCAATATTTGGAAATTCCCCTATATCACCGGCGAGAACGGTGGTGCTGCCTTTATCATTATTTATTTGATCTGTATTCTGATCATTGGCCTGCCCGTTTTAATTGCAGAGATCCTGTTGGGAAGAAATTCACAACTTGGACCGATCTCTACTTTTAGAAAATTAGCCAGAAAACATAAAAAACTCTGGATAATAGCCGGAGGTATTTTCTTTTTTACCGGATTGGTCATTCTATCTTATTACAATGTAATTGCCGGTTGGTCACTGGGTTATATGGTAGAATCAATTGCAGGAAAGATATCTTCTTTTCAAACATCAGCTGACGCTTCGGTTCACTTTGATGCTCTTGTTAAAAACCCTATTTGGATCATTTCATGGCAATTTGCTTTTGTGGCTCTTGGTGGTATCGTTGTTTATTTTGGTGTTCGTAACGGTATTGAAAAGATCTCAAAATTATTGATGCCCGTTTTTTTTGTTATTCTGATATTCCTTGTGATTTGGGGTGTTTCACTTGAGGGAGCAGAAAAAGGATTAGCCTTCCTATTTAAACCCGATTGGAGTACAGTCAGTTTTAAAACGGTATTAATGGCGCTGGGACATGCTTTTTTCACTTTATCGGTGGGAATGGGCGTATTATTGACCTATGGATCATATCTGAAAAAAGATGATAATGTGTTCTTCAGCGGTATCATGATCGCACTATTGGACACTCTTATTGCCATGTTGGCAGGTTTGGCAATATTTACGTCTGTATTTGCAATGGGATTCAATCCGGCTGATGGACCCGGACTGGTTTTCAATGTTCTTCCGGCAGTATTTTCACAAATGCCCGGCGGGAATATTTTTTCATCCTTATTCTTTATCCTTCTTTCCATTGCCGCGCTGACCTCTACGATCTCAATACTTGAAATGCTGGTTTCAACTTTGATGGATGAATTCAATATGAAGCGCCATTCATCGGTTGTGCTTCTTTCGGCAACGATCTTTATTCTTGGTATCCCATCTGCGCTCTCATTCGGTGAATTAGGCCATATTAGTATCTTTGGGTTGAATTGGTTTGATACCATGGATTATCTGTCGGCTAATATTTTATTGCCTTTTGGAGGCATGCTGGTTGCTGTATTTGTCGGTTGGTATTTAATGAAACAGGATATCATGGGAGAGCTTTTTCATGGTGTGCGGAATACCGATTTTAATAGAGGAACCTCAAAAGTCTGGTATTTCCTGGTTAAATTTGTTGCACCTATCCTAATATTCTTAGTATTTCTTAGCGCAATAGGAGTCTTAAAATGAAACCTTTACTTGTTCTTATCCTTCTTCTTTTTTCCTTTCTGTTAGCTGAGGAAATGCAATCAGATTCAAGTGTTACCCGTCTTCAGATGTCGGATGTAAAATATTATGATATTCAATCTCAAGAAAAAATGAATACTATTGATCACGAAAAATCAGATAAACCTTTCGCATTGCGTCAACCTACGGACAAATGGTTTTCCCAAGACAAATGGATGCATTTAACGAGCGCCTACTTTTTAACATTGCAGAGTAGTTTTACTCTTGAGAATATGTTTTATATCGAAAATGAAAATTCCAGAAAAATATCTCTGGGCATAAGTCTCTCTTTTTCTCTTGGAAAAGAATTTTATGATGTTTTCAGTAAAAAAAGTATTTTTAGCTGGAAAGATTTGGTTTATGATGTTGTAGGCGCAAGCCTGGGATATCTGACAGCCACGGCCATCCAGAAATAGGAGGAGATCATGATCATTTCATTACAACATTGTGATCAATGCGGAACCTGTATTGCGGTTTGTCCCGCTGATGCCCTGATGCTGAGTGAATTTAAAGTGATCGTTGACCATGAAGCCTGTACAGAATGCGGTATTTGTGTGAAAATGTGTCCGATCGCAGCATTGGAGGTGAAAAATGAAGACTGAATATGATGTGATCGTAGTCGGTGGCGGTCCGGGCGGTCTTTTTGCTGCCATGGAAGCCGCGAAAGCGGGTAGCTCAGTTTTATTATGCGAACGAAAACGTGAAATGGGTATACCTGTCCGTTGTGGCGAAGCCGTGGGAGAAGTTGATTTTACAAAATATATCCCTATGGAAGAACGTTGGATAGGGGCGAAGATCAATACTTTTATTCTTGTATTGCCGAACGGTAAAGAGGTCAAACTTAAAAATGATATTTACACGGGATTTATTTTAAACCGGGATTTGTTCGAATATGATCTGGCTGTAAAAGCAAGTGAAGCAGGAGCTAAGATATTGATGAAAGCGAATGTTACGGATCTTATTCATAGTGAGGATGGCTCGATAAAAGGAATTCGCGTAGATGAAATGGGGGAGACGCGCGAGTATTTTGCCTCTGTTGTGATCGCTGCAGATGGTGTTGAAAGTCGGA
>JAIPIT010000035.1 GCA_021734505.1 Fidelibacterota bacterium
AATCAAAATTGAAACAATAAAATTACGCAGAAAACAAAATCTGAGCCGTCAAAACAATGCTCAGATTATAAACTTGGTAAACTAAAATGTATCTCTTAAATTACTATGAAATTTGTCCAATTAACTTTGAAGACGTACACTGGTATTAATATTTCTACAGTTGTGCTTGTATTTGTTGTCTCTAATATATTGATCGAATATTCTTCGCTTTCCTTACCAGAAAAACTTACCCAATGGCCGAATGCAAAAAATGATGTCAATAGTATAATTACTACGATCCTAATAATCGATTTCATTTTAATCTCCACTTATTAATATGTTTGATGAATGTTATCGTTATTCATAATTAACTATTTTAGCAAAACAAATTTCCTCGATCTTACTTGAGAATCAATTTTCATTTGTAAAATATAGGTACCACTTGGAAGGTCCTCTGCAGATAAATTAAATATATATTCACCAATGGGTTGCCTTTGCATTACAAGATTCTTCACAATTTCACCTTGAAGATTGTAAATACTTAGGTATACAAAACTATCTTTGCTGAGTTCATATTTAATTACTGTTGAAGCGTTAAATGGATTTGGGTAGTTTTGATACAATTTAATAGAATTGGGGACAACAACATCTCCTTTTATTCTTGTTTGAATATCTTGAATTTTAATTGTGTAATAATTCTCTATAGCGTCATTTGGATATTGTTTAGTTCTCCCCGTAACTATAATATTCCCGGAAATATCTATTGTCATGTCTGCAACAATATTTGACATATTTTCATTTGAAATCTTTTGATATGTCCAAATATAATCCATATCTAAATTAAGTTTTGCCACATAGTATTCCGTCCATGGGCCTCCTGATGAGTCAACATAACTATAGGTCCCGGCTACAAATACATTATTACTATCAGTTTTGATATTAATCATATTACCTGCATAATAATTTAGAGTGTCTTTAAATTCTTTTGACCAAATTAGTTCTCCGTTATAATTATATTTATTAATCTTACGTTCATAGAAATCATTTACCGAACCCACGTTTCCACCAACATATATGTTTCCTTCAAAGTCAGTATCAACACAACAAGGATAATCGCAATCTCCGACATCTACTCTCCTCGCCCAAAGTGAATCACCGAATTCATCATATTTTAAGATACACCAATCATAATCACGGCTCTTATTTGATAATCCAAGAACCAAAATGTTGTCAGCGTTATCAACAGTGACGGCAACTGGGTATTCTTCATAGTATGCATCAAAAAAACTTGCCCAAAGAAATCTAGCATTTGTGTTATATTTTAAAGTTAGAATTTCATAATTATTGCCAGATTCTGAATTAAATGTACTACAGATAATTATATTATCTTTTGAATCTATTGTTAAGAATACACTTGATTCAAACAAATAATATCCGTGTGATTTGTGGTTCCATATAGTGTTTCCATCCGGATCATATTTAATCATATTAATTCTTAAAGAGTCTTCAGAAAATATTTCACCAGCAACAATAATATTACCGTAACTGTCACAAACAATATCTGTTATAGGCATTTCGGATCTACGCGTCCATATGGTATCACCATCTTCGTCATATTTAATAGTAAGACCATAAGGGTATGTATGTGAACTATATCCTGAAACATAGATATTACCAAAGTTATCAGTAGTAATACATTTCCCTTTATTATCGTCTCCATTATCAAATTCTTTTTCCCAGATAAGTTGCTGAGCGTTTAGACCTTGAGATAATGAAATTGACAACATCATAATAAGGACTCTGATTATTTTCGATCGCAATATATATTGAAATACATTTTTCATAGATTCACCTATTATATATTCTAGTAATAGTAATAAATGATTTCTTATTACACTTACTTCTAACTCAAAGCTACCACTTTATTAAATACTTATGTAGTATATTATGATAATATTTTTATTTTGTCAATTTTATTTTAACATTTCGTTTCCAATTAATAATGCATTCACATAGTTGGTATTTTTCTGCACCCAAAAATCCGAGAACCTTAAAACCCCGGGCATAGTGGAAAAATACCCAGGTGCCGGGATCGAGGAGAGAGGGCTGATTTTCGCTATATAAGGTGCCTTCTCTTGCGAGTTTCATCATTTTGCGTTGCCCAAAAAGTGACCAAAAAATGACCACCCCATCAGAACTAAAAACATTACATTATTAACCCGTTATATTTCACAAAAAACAGTGCTAAAACAACAAACCCTGTAAACTGTTGTTTACAGGGTAGTTAAGTGTGGCTCCGGCCGGAATCGAACCAGCGACACAGGGATTTTCAGTCCCTATGTCTAAAGCCTTGTAAATACCTTAAATTTCAAATACCCTTCTCATAACTTACTCCGGACTTCATATCCTAAAATTCTGACTTCCGGCTTCTGACTTCTATACGATTATCTCTTGAAAAGATTAGTTATTTTATGTAAATTTATTATCTTTGCGGGGCAAGGGAAGGATTGAATCGTCACACAAAGGAGAATAATAGAATGACAGACGAAAAATCAAAAAAAGATCCAGGGGAGAATGAAGATTCTCCAAAGGAGCCCGCGAAAGAACAGAAATCAGAAGGCAGTAGGCTGAAGTCAGAAGATAGTAGTCAGAAGACAGTAGGCAGAAGTCAAAAGCCGGAAGAGAAGAAATCTTCCTCATCGGATAACAAGAAAAAAAAGAATACTGAAAAGAAGCCGTCTTTGACTCAAAAAGAGATTGATAAACTGATCGTAGAGAATGTCGATCTAAAAGTGATGAATCAGGAATATCAGAGCAATTTCCTGTTATTGGCTGCTGAATTTGAAAATTTTAAGAAACGTATTAATAAAGACCAGCTACGCACAAAAGAATTATACAAGGAAAATATGCTGGCTAATCTCCTGCCTGTTCTGGATGATATCGACCGGGCTTTGCAACATCACGAAGATGATGATACCGCTAAGGGTTTTACAATGATACGCATTAAGCTATTAAGCTATCTTGAAAGTTATAATGTTAAACCTTTTGAATCGGTCGGAGAAGAATTTGACCCTGAAAAACATAATGCCATGCTAACTCGTGCCGATGAAAATGAAAAAGACAACATTATCCTTGAAGAGTTTGAAAAGGGTTATATGATAGATAATAAAGTTCTTCGCCATGCGAAGGTAATTGTAAATATAATTGAGTAAAATATGCCAAGAGATTATTATGATATATTAGGAGTAAGCAAATCTGCAACTCAAGAAGAGTTAAAGAAAGCTTACCGTAAATTGGCTGTAAAATACCATCCCGATAAAAATCCTGACAATAAAGAAGCTGAAGGAAAATTCAAAGAAGCGGCTGAAGCGTATTCGGCACTTTCAGATCCCGAAAAACGCCAACGATATGACCAATTCGGTCACGACGGCTTAAAGCAAAACGGCTTTGGCGGAGGCGGCGGTGGTTTCAGTGGTCAGGGTATGTCCATGGATGATATTTTCTCGCAATTCGGTAATATTTTCGGCGATGCTTTCGGCGGGGGAGGATTCGGATCTTTCTTTGGCGGCAACGCGCAGCGACAAAATATAAATCGCGGATCGGATATGCGTGTAAATCTCCAATTATCTCTTGAAGAGATCTATAGCGGTACTAAAAAGCAGATCAAGATCAAGCGTTTTGAAAACTGTTCGGAATGTCATGGCGTAGGGGGTACGGGTAAACATACTTGTTCTGTCTGTCATGGTACGGGTAAAGTTCGTGAACGGGTAAATTCCTTTTTTGGCCAAATGATAAGTGAAAAAGCTTGTTATCAGTGTCATGGACAGGGTACGATCATTGATTCGCCTTGTCATGCATGTCATGGCGAAGGCCGTATGAAGACGGAAGCAAGTGTTAGTATTGATATTCCAGCCGGCGTACAGGATGGAAATTATATGACTCTCAGTGGAGAGGGAAATATAGGTAAGCGCAATGGTGAGACCGGTGATCTTATTGTAATCTTTAAAGAGAAAAATCACGATACTTTTACACGTTCCGGTAATGATATCATAATTACTTGCGTAATTTCATGGCCTCAGGCAGTTCTTGGTGATGAAATTGAAGTTCCGACATTGAGTGGAAAAGTAAGCTTCAAAATCAATCCGGGAACCGAGAACGGAAAGATATTCCGCCTTCGCGGAAAGGGACTTCCCGTATTGCATGCTCATCGTTATGGTGACCAATTGATCCAGATAAAGATAGAAACACCGACTCAAATCGATAAGAACGAAAAAAACCTGATAAAAGAATTATATCAATTGTATTCCAAGAAAAAAAATAGTAAAATTGAAAAGTTTATACCCTAATATAGGGAGTTATTATGTTTACTAAAAAAGAAAAAAACATCATTATTGTTGTTGCAATTATTCTGCTTTTAGGAGTGGTCGGGTATATTATTCGCGTCGTAATAAAAAAACAGCGGGTGCTTCGTTCAACTGAAGTAAGAATGAAAAATACATTTCAGCGAGAAGATGAAAACAGGGAAGAATCTGCCCTTCCGAATAAACCGGTTAATATTAATACTGCCGGACTTATGGAAATAGAAGCACTGCCATTTTTAGGAATGGAACGCTCAAAAGATATTATCCAATATCGTGATAAGAACGGACCCTTTAAAAGTCTGGATGAATTAACAAATATCAGTGGTATTGGAGCAAAGACCCTTGAAAAATTAAAACCTTTAATTACCTTATAGTGCTTTAGGAGGTATTGTGCAAGAGCAACAATATTACAATGAGAAATGGTCGTTTGTTATTAAATGGATTGCAGTTATTCTTATAGTCATCCTTCTGTTGGTGATCTTTATTCCCAGCAATATTTGGAGACAGGAAAACAGTATGCGTGATAGATCCCAATGGAAAATGGAACAGCTTTGGGATGCGGAGCGCATGTATCACAAGTTAACAGGCTATTATGATGCGGATATCAAAGGGGTATTGTGGTTCGTTTCTGCTGTGCGGGATTCAATACTTGCCGATAGCGAATATATCGGTGATCAAGTAATAAATTATAAAGGTGAGAACATCAAGATCAGTGTTCCCGAATTTTGGTTCACCGAATACGATACCGTCTTTTCCCGGCCTTATCATGCAAAAGATACCAATTTAGTAGGTGTTTACACCGCCATTGAATTGAACCCGGAATCAGGTTCCTGGGACACGGTATTTCTTGGTGAATATAAGGATCGTTACAAATATAACGATACACTTTGGGAAGGTATTATTATTGACACAACCATTGATACCATTATAGAAAAAGTCATTAAATATAAACACTTTAACTTAGTCGATTCTCTGCTTATTTGTCCTCTGACCGACGAAGAATACAACGTGAAGGTCAAAGGAAAAGAAAGTGATACTGTAATCATCCATAGTCCTATTCGTGGCGGTTATAAGGATAGAAAATTTTTATTTTTCACATTCCAAGATACCGGTCACGGATATATTATGAATGGGGAAGCTTCCTGGGATAAATAAATATGTTAACTCTCGCGTTACATCACGATGAGTCTGTATTTGTATATTTGAGCGAGACGCAAAAGGGAAAGAAAAGTATTGAACAGCTTGGCTTGTTCTCACCTGATTTTTCTTTTAACAGGAGTTTTTTGTATCAACATAATGCTAAGGATCTTCTTAGTGAAATGTTGGAAGGCATCCTAAACGAAATAAAGAAAAATAATCAGGACATATTTTTTTCTTTTCCCGCGGATCTTGCGTATATATCATTGTATGATGATATATTAAAAGAAAATGTTAAATCAATTGTTGATAAAGACGTATGGTTGACCGAACTGAAATTCGGTCATGAATTGATCGAACAAAGTGACTGTCAGGTAAAAGTGGTATATAAAGAGAATGGACTTTCTTTATTAACATCCATTTACTACCCGAAAAAGATCCTGGAACTATTTCGTTCCATTTGTGAAGAAAATCATTGTCGTTTGATAGGAATGGGGATCAACATATTCAATGCAACAGAAGTTGCCAAAAAGGCATCAAACGATACAGAATATATCGTGATCGATATTAAAAAGAACGAGTATGAAATCGTCTCGGTTTATAATGATAATGTGTTAGGGTATGCGCGTTTTTCCAATATCAATGACCATCTTCTGTATGTTGCCAGAAATGGTGTGATCCCTGAGGGCCTTTGTGAGGCAGTGGTGCTGAAAAATGCAGCTGAATTAGATAAGTACCGTATTTTCCTGACCGGTGACAGTAAATATATTCAGGATATGGAAGATCTTGTTGAAATTCAACCGGACATCGTGATCTTAAACCCGATGAACATCAACACGAGTTATATGAAACCAACTGTAGCTTATGATAAACACTATGATACGGTGTTCTCATCAGCTTTGGGTGCATTGATATAAGGAGGAAAGGAAATGAAGATCAATTTGCTACGTGAAGATCAGATGACAAAAGTCCCTCATCAAAACAAAGAAAAAGAAGTTCTTCGTTTTGATGATACATTCTCAGGTGGGAATGATGACTTTTATTTTCAGCAACCCGCGCCAGCAGCGGAAGAATATAAAAAGCCGCGAAAATTTCATTTTTGGCTATTTTTATTAATATTTATCATATGTGGTACGGCTACCATCTTCATTATCAAGCCGGATAGAACATTGGAATTTTTTGGTGATTTTGGAGGGAATGTAGCTAGAGTATGGAATAAAACCATTGATAAGATCCAAACATCCTGGTTACATCGCAATGATCAGGAAGTGGTTTATGTTACAGATCCTGTGCGACCGGAATCAAAAACAGAAGCTGTTAAAGAAGAAGTAGCGCAAAAACAGCAAGTCATAAAAGTAAATAAACCGATTGAAAAAGAGATCATCAAAGAATCAACTGAGGAAAAAGTATTGGCAAGTCCTCCAATTTACGATTCTATTAGGGATGAACTTGCATTATCAAGACGTAATTTGATGGCCGCAGAGTTTGTTTGGTCAAAAATTCCCGGTGGAATGACCATGGACAAATTAACTATTTCAAAAGATAAACTAAGTATTTCCGTAAAATCCCGTTTCCCCATGTTGATCCAATCTTACTCTAAAGTTATCGAACAGAATGATATGTTCACAGCTATTCTTTTAGGTGATTCAGAGAAAGTGGGAGAGGAGACAAGTGTACAATTGACCAGCGATCTTCCTTCACTACGAAAAGAAGACCGTCCTGATCGCATATGGGACCTTGATGTAGAATGGTTTGATGATTATTTGGTCATTGCAGCTAACAGTACTGATGTGACGGTATCCCAACATATCAATGGTTCAAAGACGATGAGCGTTGGAATATTAGAGCATAAAATTGATGTAACGGTAAATGGCAGTCGTTCTGCAATCATGGTATTTCTACAAGAATTACAAGCCATTCCTGCCGCTTTCGCTGTGAAAGATATTACATCGTCTTTTGATGAGGAAGATCAATCCAACTTACTTGAGCTGGCATTGGTGTATTACGAAAGAGAATAATGTCAAGAATTATCAGCGGTCGTTACGGCGGTCTGTATATTGGGAATCCGAAACATAAGATCAGACCCACGACCGGTAAAGTAAAAGAATATATATTCAACGTCCTTCAGAATCTTGAAGGACGTCGTGTCATAGACCTGTTTTGTGGAACCGGAGCACTTGGTATCGAGGCTTTGTCACATAACGCCGATCATGTAACTTTCGTTGATAATAATTCGCGTTCCATTCAATTAAGTTATTCAAATTTGGAAAGTATCAAAGCCCCCGAGAATACATGGAAGTGTATAAAATCCGACACTTTAAAGTTTTTACTGAGGGATAGGAAAAAATACGATATAATTTTGGCGGACCCGCCCTATGATCTTGTCCTGAACAAGGAGTATTTTGATCATTTCAGGGAACATTTGACCGATGACGGACTAGTAATACTTGAGTATTCCCGCAGAGGGATAGTGGAATCGGGAGAATGGGAACCATCGAAGATCAAGAAAATGGGTGATACGGTCGTATACATTTTTAATGCCTCGTAATAGAAAATATTTTATATATTAAATCTTATTTGAAAAATTGAGATTATCATAAAGGCTAAACCCTAAACCCTAAACCTCTACTACGCTCTCATACTTCGAGCTTCGTAGAGCGAGCTTAAACTTTAAACTTTAAACTTAAATATTTCAGGAATAGTAAATAAAGGAGTTAAAATGAAAAAATGGATACTGGCAGTCGTGTTGAGCGCTTTATTGCTCTTCGTCGGTTGTAACAAAGGCGACCTTTCCATTAGTTATGAAAAATACGAATTGGAGAATGGGCTTGATGTTATTCTTCATGTCGATGACAGTGATCCGATCACAGCGGTTGCTATACAATATCATGTCGGTTCAAACAGAGAAGTACCGGGCAAAACCGGATTTGCCCATCTTTTTGAACACATGCTTTTTCAGGAATCTGAAAATATTGGTCAAGACCAATTTTTTAACAAAATTCAGAATGCCGGTGGTACGCTAAACGGCGGTACCTGGACAGATGGTACGGTTTATTATGAAGTTGTTCCGAAAAATGCTTTGGAAATGGTGCTTTGGATGGAATCCGATCGTATGGGCTATATGATCAATACGGTTACACCATCCGCTTTTACCAATCAACAAAATGTTGTCACCAATGAAAAACGCCAACGCGTAGATAATAATGCTTATGGTCATCGTTCATATGTTATCGGTAAAGCTGTATATCCCGAGGGACATCCTTATAATTGGCAAACGATCGGTGTCGTTGAAGATATCAACAATGCAACCGTTCCGGATGTAAAAGCTTTCTATAATGAATTTTACGGTCCGAATAATGCGACACTTGTGATCGCAGGTGATATTGATCCGGTTGAAGTGAAAGCATTGGTAGAAAAATATTTTGCAGAACTTAATGCGCATGGTGACCCTGAACCATTAAAGCCAATGCCGGTTACTTTGGATGAAACCAAGAAACTTTATCACGAAGATAATTTTGCCCGCGCTTCAATGCTGACCATGGTTTGGCCATCCGTTGAAGAAGGCAATAAAGATGCATACGCATTACAATATCTCTCAAGTCTTTTATCAGACGGCAAGAAAGCACCTCTTTATAAAGTGCTTGTCAAAGAGAAGAACTACACATCACGTGCAAGCGCCTATACTTATCATAAAGAACTGGCCGGTGAATTTTATGTGAATGTTACTGCCAACCAAGGTGTAAGTCTGGCTGATGTTGAAAATGCGGTATTTGAAGCTTTTAAGAAATTTGAAGACGAAGGTTTTAGCGAACGCGATGTTGAACGTGTGAAAGCTCAGCTTGAGACCGGATTCTATAATGGTATTAAAAGCCTGGAAGATAAAGCATTTAATCTTGCATTGAACAATGTATTTTCCGGGGATCCCGGATATATGGTGCAAGATCTTATAAACTTGAAAGCCGTTACCAAAGATGATATTCTTCGTGTCTATGACAAATATATCAAAGGCAAGAATTATGTGGCTACCAGTTTTATACCCAAGGGACAGCTTGACATGATGGCTGAAGGATCTATTAAGGCAGATGTTGTTGAAGAGAATGTCGAAGATCTTGGTCGGGTAGAACAAATTGCATCTACAGAAGAAGAGATCAAAAGAACACCTTCAAAAATTGATCGCAGCATTGAACCTGAAAAAGGGCCTATGCCTGAAGTCAATTTACCGGAAGTATGGAAGAGTGAACTTACGAACGGTATCAAAGTATACGGTGTTTTACACGACGAACTACCACTGGTATCTTATGAACTGATCATACGTGGTGGACATTTGCTTGATTCTATAGTCAAACCCGGTGTCGCAAATCTTGTTGCAAGTCTGATGAATGAAGGAACTAAGAACAAAACACCTGAAGAACTGGAAGAAGAGATCGATTTCCTCGGTGCATCAATACAAGTACAGTCAGGTAGAGAAAGCATGGTAATTGCCGGAAATTGCCTGGCACGTAATTTTGAAAAGACCATTGATCTTGTTGAAGAGATCCTTCTTGAACCCCGTTGGGATGAAGAAGAATTTGAACTTGCAAAAACACGCCTTATCAATGGTATTAAACGATCAAAAGCAAATGCCGATAATGTAGCTGCTGAAACATTCAATAAACTTCTCTATGGTGAAAACCATATTTACGGTATTCCAACTGTCGGTACGGTTGAATCAGTTGAAAATATTACTATTGATGATCTTAAAGCTTATTATGAAGCAAATGTATCACCTTCAGTTGCTTCTTTTGAGATCGCCGGTGCGGTTTCTCCTTCACGTGTCAAAAAAGCTTTAGTTGATCTTGAGGCAAAATGGGAAGTAAAAGACGTTGTGATCCCCGAATTTGATCTACCGGCTCCGATCACTAAATCCGCAGTATATTTTGTGGATATACCCGGTTCAAAACAATCGGCTCTTCGTGTTGGTAATATTTGCATGAAACGTAATGATGCCGATTATTATCCCGCTTATGTTATGAACTATCAACTTGGTGGTGTTTTCGGATCTCATATCAATATGATGCTACGTGAAGAAAAAGGATACACTTACGGTGCTCGTTCCGGTTTCAACGGAACAAAAATTGCCGGTCCTTTCAGCGTATCCACATCAGTGGTTACAGATGCAACATTGGAGTCGTTAGAGATCATTCGTGATCTGATGACCCAATATAGAGATGGTATTACAGAAGAAGAACTTGAATTCACTAAGAATGCGATCTTGAAATCAAACACCCGTCGTTTTGAGACCATGGACAATGTCCTGAGCATGCTTTGGACGATAGATTACTATGGGAAACCGGTCGATTATGTCAAGAACAATGAAAAGATCGTAATTGAAACGACTCTTGAATCCCATAAAAAATTAGCGGAAAAATATATCCATCCTGATAAGATGATCTATCTTGTCGTCGGAGATGCTGCCACGCAGTTGGAACCGCTTGAAAAATTGGGATTTGGCAAACCGATCTTGCTTGACCTCTAGAACAAATTTGAATAGTAGAAAAAAAGGACAGCATTGCTGTCCTTTTTTTTGTTTTGAGGCGGATAAGCGGGGAAGCGGGGAAGAGGTGAGGATCGTAAGACGTAAAACGTCGTAAATAGTGTTTACGTAAAATGTAGAGACGCGATTTATCGCGTCTCTTTCTTTATGAATGAAAAACAAATAACGTCATCCTGAACAATGTCCATAACACCACAAGTACGTCATCTTGAAACGGTATCCGGTGGATGCCGGGTTCAGGATCTCTGTGTAAATTCGAATTTCAGTAATGTTATTGAACGGATCAATTACTTGCCCGGGTCTACTCTTGACATAGCGCTCGGGGTTATTAGAGAACCACATTTACAAAGAGATCCCGCATAAACAATCCACCGGATTGTTTTCCGGGATGACTATGTGTGTGGAGCAGTATTTTCGTTCATAAAACTTAAGGCAAATTTTGCAAACAAAACTTGCCTCAAGTTTTAATAATAATTCCCTCTTGACTTTTTGAAATGAAATGTCATACCTTCCAGCAAGTTAGGGGCGCTGCGGAAGGAGAAGTTCCGTCGGCTGAGATGAACCCTGGAACCTGATCCGGATAATACCGGCGGAGGAAAACATGAAACGTCTTCTATTGTGCTTTGCGATCATTATCGCTGGCTTGCCTGTCTTCGGACAAACTCTGATCTCCGGAATCATTATCAATGCCGAGACCCAAAAGGGTATTATTGCGGCATCTGTTGAAGTTCTGGACAATAAAAGCGGAATCTATACAGATAAAAATGGTCATTTTAACATTAAAGTAGATCATTTACCTGCCACACTGCGTATTTCACATATTGGTTATGAAACTTTGATAATATACTCCGACACCCTCCAAAGCAAGATCGTTTTAAAACCTATTGTTCTCAATGCTGATGAAGTCCTGGTAACGGGTAGGCGTGCCATTACCGGTAAAACCCCCATTGCTTTTACAACGCTTGATCGTGAAGATATTGATGCTCTTTATCATCAGCAGGATGTCCCTATGGTGCTTGATATGGAACCGGGTGTTTACGCCTATTCCGATGCCGGGAACGGTAGTGGATATACTTATCTGAATATCCGTGGATTTTCTCAAGATCGCATTGGCGTTATGTACAATGGTGTTCCCTTGAATGATCCTGAAGCCCATGCGGTTTATTGGGTGGATCATGGTGATGTGCTTAACGATGCATCAGATGTACAGGTTCAGCGCGGAATAGGAAATTCTCTGTCTTCAGGTGCATTCGGCGGTTCGGTAAATATGGAGAGCGATATCTCTAAACTGGATCCGGGTGTTAAAGCAACTGTGGGATATGGTAACTTTATCGACGGGAACGGTTTAACTGCTCCGGGCGGTAAAAGAACGATCTCATATGTGGGGAAACCTTTTCCCGAACAAGGCATTTCTTTTACTTTTAGATTCTCTGATCTCGATAGTGACGGTTACCGTATCGGTAGCGGGACCGACCAGCAGTCCGCCCATGTGGGGTTTCAATGGATCCAGCCGACACATATGACGCGTGCTGAGTATCTTTGGGGACATGAAGCAACCAATTTTTCATGGGATGGTGTCAGTCCGCAATACGGTTACGATCTTAATGATAGTGAAGACCGACGATACAATTACTATGCCGATACGACCTATCAAGGCGGTTATACCGATGTGAATAAAGATGTTTTTACTCAGTCTATCTTCTTACTTAATCATACGCATCTCATCAATGAAAAAGTCAAAGTCTATGGAACGCTGTACTATGTAAATGGTGACGGTTATTATCAACAGTTCAAAGGTGATTCGGACCTCGATGAGTATAATGTCCGCGATATCATTGATACGACGGACGTGGATCTGATCACACGGAAATGGCTGGACAATCAATATGTGGGAGGCATTGCGGACCTGAGTTACAGCTTCCCGAATTCAATCATATCTTTAGGTGGTGATTTTCGTTTTTATGGCTCAACGCATTATGGAGAAGTTCTTAATATTGAGGAGTTCGGGTACGTTCCCGAAGGTCATCGTTTCTATGAAAATTTGACCAATAAAAATTCAGCGTCTATTTATCTTCAGGATATGTTCACTTTATCGGATAAATTATTCATTCAGGGAGATGTGAGATATTTAACCCATCGTTATGAAGTAAAGCAAGATACCGTCGGTGTTTTTACCAACCCTTATCATTTTGTGATCCCTTATCACTTTTTAGATGCACATCTTGGACTGCGATATAATTTTACCGATAAACTTTCGAGTTTTATCAATGTCTCAACATCCAAGCGCGAACCGTCCAGCAACGATATTTACGACGATAATGATGTCACAGTTGTTGCTGCTGTCGTTGATCCTTACAATGGCGTGATCACGGATCCTCTGATCAATCATGAATCCTTGCTTGATCTTGAACTTGGACTCGACTATATCTCAGATAAAATGACATTTGCACTGAATGCTTATCGCATGGATTTCAGGAACGAATTGATCCCGATCTATTATCGCTATCGGGATGGCGATGACATTCTGCGTGGTAATGCACCCAAAACACTTCACCAGGGACTTGAATTCGCATTACATGTTCCCATAAAGAAATTTGATATTCAAGCAAATATGAGTCTTTCGGATAATCATTTTGTCGAGTTCACTGCTGATTCATTGGGCTGGGGCGGATACGGCGGGATTGCCGATTATGCAGGCAATATCATTCCTGCATTTCCTTCCTTTCAAGCGAAAGCTCGATTGACTTACAAACACGAAAAATTTCAGCCCTGGCTTAATTTGAAATACATTGGAAAACAGTATATTGACTTCATGAATACAGAATCATCCGCCATTCAAGCATATTTTGTTGCCGATCTTGGACTTCGCATTCCTTTTAAAGCACTTAGAATGGATAATGCGATCGATATTCGGGTGAATAATGTCTTCAATAATCTCTATGAAACCTTCGGCTATACTTATTACAATGATATTGATGACAGGGTGGACAATTACTGGCCGGCCGCTACGAGGTCGTTTTATGTATCGTGGAGCGTTGCGTTTGATGCACATTAGCAATTGACAATTGAAATTAATTCATTAGCCCCGAGTTTTAACTCGGGGTTTTTGTTATTTCATAAAACGGGTTTTAACCCGTGGAGACGCAAGGGGTTGAAACCCCAATATTGGGGGTACTTATTCCCCGGGCTAAAGCCCGGGGCTACTCATACTTATGTTTAATTTGTGTGTTAATTCGATACGAAAATTACAAACTCACCTTTTTGCGAATGCTTTTCAAAAAAAGCAATGGCTTCGGAAACCGTTCCTCGGAAGATCGTTTCATGTATTTTTGTGAGTTCACGACCTACTAGAATTTCCCGATCTCCGAAAAATTCCAGTATCTCTCCAAGGAATTTCATGATACGATGGGTGGATTCATAGAAGATCACACCGCAATCCATGTCTTTCAGGAACTTCAGACGTGTCTGTCGTCCCTTCTTATGGGGCAGGAAGCCTTCAAAATAGAAATGGCCATTGGGAATATGGGAAACGGACAATAAAGCCGTAGCGGCCGTGACACCGGGGATGGGTTCGACCGTGAATCCCGCCTTTACCACTTCCGAGACCATATAATATCCCGGATCGGAGATACCCGGTGTCCCTGCG
Source organism: Fidelibacterota bacterium (assembly GCA_021734505.1). Classification (GTDB taxonomy): domain Bacteria; phylum Fidelibacterota; class Fidelibacteria; order Fidelibacterales; family Fidelibacteraceae; genus M50B103. The sequence continues at coordinate 14,657 of JAIPIT010000035.1, forward strand.
TCGGAGACCAATGCCAGGGATTCGCCATTTTGCAGGCGTTCTAACACGGGCGCAATACTTTTTGCTTCCTGATTCTTGTAATGGGGGATCAGAGTTTTTCTGGGAACCTCATAACGCTCAAGCAAGCGGGCGGTTACGCGTGTATCTTCACAGATAATGGCATCCACATCTTTTAATACCTGAACGGCACGATATGTGACATCTTCAAGATTGCCGATGGGCGTTGCGACGATGTATAAAGTTGATTTTTGGATTTCCATGTGTCTCCTACGGAGAAAAGATTAAAGATAAAAGGCAAAAGATTAAAGAAAAGAGCAAGGCGAAGATATTTTTTCTACTCATCACTCATAACTCGTTTTCTATCATCTGTTTCATCGTCTGTCTTTTCCTTATCAGTACAAATTCCCCATCTTCCATGATCATCACTTCCGGAACACGAGGGAATGAATTATAATTGATCGCGGACATAGATGAACAATAAGCTCCCGAATCCTCAATAACAAGGAAATCCCCAATTTCCGTTTTTGGCAGGGAAATGGTCGCGACGCCTTCGGAATCACCGAGAGTAGGGGTAAGGATATCACCGCTTTCGCAGGCATGGCCGACGACGACGACATTTTCTGTTTCTTTGGGTAGATCACCACTTTTTGTAACCAGATTCATCACATGCTGGACACCATACATGGTAGGACGCAAGATATCGCTCATGCCCGTATTGGTCTTAAGGAAAGTATAGCCTTCTTTGCCGGTATCCACTTTATCGTCGATCTCAGCGATCAACGCACCGTTTGCGGCAATCAGATATGTCCCCGGTTCGATCTCAAGTTTGATCTTCCTGCCGGTCTCTTTATAAAAATCTTCAAAAAATGTTTTAACTTTTGATCCAATTTGCATCAGATCGGTGGTTTTTTCATCCGCTAAACGTCCGATCTTGAACCCGCCGCCCATATTCAGGGTGGTAACATCGGGAAATTCCTTTACCGCATCAAGGTTCATTTTTGTGACCTTTTCCCATACGGCTGGGTCCGACCCGGAGCCGATGTGAGTATGAAGTGTGTCGATGGTCAGATCATATTTATCCGCAAGGGACTTGATCTTGTCAAAATATTCATACCAAATACCAAAAGAAGACGAAGGTCCGCCGACATTCACACGATTGGCATGACCGCTGCCGATACCCGGATTAATACGCACGCAGACGCGATGTCCCGGAAACAATTTTCCATAGGCCTCAAGTTGTCTCAAAGAACAGGCATTGAACAAAACACCTTTTCCGACCAATTCTTTCAGATTCGGAGCCAATTCCTGAGCAGTCAATTGTATTTTAGAAGCTTCGATCCCGATCATCAACAAGCGCTCCACTTCATAAGATGAAGAAGCATCGAAATGTATATTCATGGAATCAAAAAGTTTAATGATGGCAGCTGTTGAGTTCGCTTTTATTGCATAACGGACCTTTAGACCGAAGGCATTTGGAAAATTATTCGTCAATATTGCTGAGGCTTTAAGCATTTTTTCGCTATAGACGTAAATAGGCGTACCGAATTTATCGGCAATCGTGCGGACCTGTACAGGTGTGAGGAATTTTGGTGAAGTCATATCTGTATATTACCTTTCGTTATTGGAAATAATATACATTAAAATTATGCGAAAGGAAAATTGAAATGTCACATGGAAAAGACGCAGCAATGCTGCGTCTCTTCAACATATCATTTCATAAAGATCAAAATATAAAATGCCATTCATTAAATCATTGTTTTTACACGTAAATTTTATATATTTACCAGCTATTCAAAATGGCGACGTAGCCAAGTGGTAAGGCAGAGGTCTGCAAAACCTTTATCCACCGGTTCAAATCCGGTCGTCGCCTCACCATCAAATGCCGAAGTGGTGGAATTGGCAGACACAAGGGACTTAAAATCCCTCGGACTTCACTGTCCGTGCCGGTTCAAGTCCGGCCTTCGGTACGAGAAACCCTCTAGACATAGAGGGTTTTCTTTTATTACAGAGTATTATTTATGGGATAGATCTTTTATTGAATTCTCAATTCCTCGCCCGCCGAAGCTACGAGGATTCGGAGCATAAGCTGGGCGACAAAAAAGCCACATAGTAAGATTTTTATTAAACAATGAAAGAACACTTGTAAGGGTTTCCTCCATTTTGTATATTTTAAAATTAAATAAATAATAAATGATGGGCGAACAATGAATTCCCATCAGGATAGTGTTGCACTTAACCAGATGACACCGGTAGAGTATAAAAAACAGGTCTTAAATATTATGGTGTTTGTATAAGGAATATAATATGTATAATAAACGATACTATTTATCATATTTTATTTTAGTTCTATTATTAATATTCTCGTGTAATTTATTTAATGAAGATATAGAAGAACCTGATCAAGAAGTAAATAATATTGAGATTAAAAGTATTATTGCGGAAGTCATTGGTGACCATCAAGTTAAACTAACATGGGATTATGAGGGGGAAATTGATAGCAACCAAATTGGATTTGCAATAAAAAGAGAGAACTTGTCACTGGGTTATTTTTATGAAACCGTTCAATTTTATGAGAAAAACCCAAGGGCACTAACTTCAATAGGTGATACAAATATTTTAATTGATAAGTATGGATTGTTTAATGGGTGTAATTACAGGTATTCTATTTGTGTATTAACTCCAAGAATTATGGATATGTTAAGAGGTTCAAATTATTATCCGTTTTACAGTAGCAATATAAGATCAACAGTTAAATTAACGGGATATCCCAAGCCATATAATGTAAATATTGAATTTGAAAATAATGAAATAGCAAAGATTACTTGGGAAGATAATTCAGAACAAGAAGAGTATTATTTTATTGAAAAATTAAATAGTAACGTAAGTCGTGAAAAAATATGCTTTCTTCCCCCTGGTAGTAAAGAGTTTTTATATTGGGATAATTTTGATGGGAAAGAGAATTTAAAAATATGTATTGGAGCTATTAAGGATGATAAATATGAATTTGCAACAGAGTTTTTAAGTACTGAGGACTTTTCAAGTTTTGATATTCCAATTAATTTAGAAAGTAAAGATGACATTTTGTTTAAAAGAAACGAAGATGACATTTTGGACTTTATTGCTACAGATAATAACATATTTTTATTATGCTCGAATTCAATAATCAAATTAGATTATAATTTCAATATATTAACGGAATTGGAGCATAATGGGGTTGGAACACACGAAATCATATCATGGTTTGCCGATGATAATTTAATCATTTTGAGTTATAAAGATGGTACGAACATCTACGATTATCGAGGAAAGTTGAAAATATATAGTACTGAAGGTGAATTAATAAGAATATTGGACAACTTAGGTGAAACATATAGTATTAAAAAGGTTGATACTGATTTGTATATTTTAGCTGGTAGAAAATACCGGTATTCATGGTATGCAAAAATTGATTGTTTTGGAAATGCTGTTGTTGATACATGTTATTATCAAGAGTATGATAGTCAAAAATTAACAATAAAATATGCAAGCAATAGATATACATATATAAATAATTATAGTAAGCTATGGATAGTCGATCAGAGAGGAAAAATACAGAAAAAATTACCATTTTTAGGTAATATAAGTCCACTAGATAATGACAGACTATATATTAGTGGAGACATTCATAGAGTTATTGATGTAGAGGGTAATTATTTAGAGGAAAAACCATATAACGTTAATGGATTCAAAATTAATAATATTATTGAAACAAATTCTGGGTATATGGCATCCGTACATTATACTCAAAGATATACCTGGCCTTATGAAAGCAGTTATATTGAAATGAATAATAATGGAATATCTGCATTTGATAAGAATTTTAAAATGTTATACTATAAATTTCATGATAAATGTGATGTAGGTATATTTTATAACAAGCACACAAATAAATATTTAGCAGTAGATGATAATTGTATCTATGAATTATAATGGATAAATTATGGATAAGATTTATTTAAAAATTGAGAATATGAATAGAGGTATATTATTTTTTATAATTGTAATAATTTATAGTTCGTGTAATATTTTTTCTCCGGAAAACAATTTTCCAAAAGTATCAACGGCATCAATTGCTAATATTAATTCTATTTCAGCTCAATCTGGGGGATATATTACACCTGACACTAGCGTAGTAGTAATTTCTAAAGGGGTTTGTTGGGATACACTACCTTCTCCTACTTTTGAAAATAATTGCGGATATACTTGTGATGGTACTGGTTGTGAACAATTTATTAGTAAATTAACTGGTTTATGTCCAGAGACAAAATATTTTGTTCGTGCATATGCAACAAGCAACAATGGTGTCGGTTATGGTGATCAAATATCTTTTACTACACCTACTTTGTCTGTCCCTATTTTATCTTCACCTAAAATAGTAGATACTACATATGTCTTAGTTAATGTGAGGGGTTCTATAATATCTGAAGGTATATCATCAGTAATTGAAATAGGTTTTTGTTGGGGAATATCTAATAATCCAACAGTAACAGATAATAATATTATTGTTGATAGTGATTTAGAAAATTTCTCATCCTCAATAAATGGTTTAATACCTGGTAATACATATTATATTCGTGTATATGCTACTAACAGTTCGGGAACCGGATATGGAAATAGTATTTCCTTTTCAAGTAAAAGTATTGATATGATAAACGTTCAAGGTGGCTCGTTTACAATGGGAGATTTACGATCAGGTATTGTTGGTTATGACCCTCCATTACAAGATGTAACTTTAAATGACTATAATATTGCGAAATATGAAGTTACTCAAGAGCTATTTAAAGAAATCATGGGAAATAATCCAAGTTATAATATTGTAGATAATAATCCTGTGGAACAAGTATCTTGGTATGATGCTGTGAAGTTTTGCAATGCTTTAAGTGAAATTTGTGAGTTAGAAAAAGTTTACTCAATTAATGATACAAATATATTTTTCAATCAGATTATGAATGGATATCGCTTACCAACTGAAGCAGAATGGGAATATGCAGCTAGAGGAGGAGGGGAAGATTATCATTATAGTGGTACAAATTATTATTGGGATCTAAAATACTACTCATATTATGGTTATAAATCAGTATCATCACATCAGTCAGTTGGTGGCAAATTACCGAATGATCTTGGTATATATGA
>JAIPIT010000036.1 GCA_021734505.1 Fidelibacterota bacterium
CCGCCAAAGATCATAGGTGGATATGATGCGCTGCTTGAACATCTGGTCTATCCCGAGGAACTGAAAAAAGCCGGTGTCGAGGGGACGGTCATCGTTCAGATCCATGTGCAAAAGGACGGGTCTGTCGATAAAACCCACCTATTAAAGAGTAGTGGATATGAGCAATTGGATAAGGCGGCTTTGGATGCTGCCATGAAGATCGATTTCGAACATGTTGGCGAACCCGCCGATGTTTGGATCGCCTTGCCGGTGATCTTTAAATTGGATAATCAATAATAAAAAGCGAGTAAAAATATGAGACGATCATACTTTCTGCTATTAATTTTACTTGTTGTGATAGTGTTTTCCTGTGTTCGAAATATTGACGAGGATCCACCATTGTGGTTAGAAAAAAGAATCGAGAAAGCCGAAAAGGGTCTTGACATCCATAGTACGTATTCAATTTGGAAATATGTTTATAACAATCAAGCAGTTTATTATTTCAACACTTATTTTGAGAATGAGTTTAATTATTTATACGATAAAAACGGTAATCTATTGGGTGCTCCAAATGGGGGATCTGATGATCAAGGAGATAAGAAAATTCCGGATTTCTTTTCCAAAAGTCGAAATATGGGTATGGTTTGGGAAGAAGATGATGAACCAAGCTTGAATGAAATTTATGATTATTGGTTCTTTAATAACATGTTGAATTTTAATTTTGGAACTCCTGTCATATTGCTTCAAAGAGAAACCATGTATCCTAACTTCTATGACCAAATTCTCGACACCCTGAGATCAAATAATGTCAATGCTCATTATATGACAGTCGCTTCATATAATTTAAAAAATAGCGAGCAACATCTTTTGGTTGACAGTTTATTATCTGAGCCTATAGAATGTATTTCAAAAGCATATATAGACAGCGTACTCACAACATCAGGTTGGGAGGGTTTTGCAGCCTTACATCCCGATTTTCCAGGATATTGTGAGTTCGCGCTCCCGGCTTATGATCCCGTTGATAGTATTGGATTATTTGTTTTTGCTTTTCATTTTGGCGAAGATAAAAGGTACTGGCGTATTACACTCGGCGAATTGATCGATGAAGAATGGCAATTAATGCAAAATGATTCGACCGGTGAATACTGTGTATTTGACAATGATAGTGTATTCGGCAAACCTCCCAATACCGGCATTCTAAAAGAAATAATTTCAACGCCTTAATTATATACTAATATGTTATACAAATAACACACCCTAACCCTCTGAAATATAAATTAATAGAAATTAATGTGCCAATAACGCCGTATTCATTCGGTAATTATATTAATTTTTCTTGACATCCTCCCAATCTCATCATAACTTTACTATAACATTAGTAGATACACGAATCATTAAGGAGCTATCATGATAAACGGGAATAAACTGACCCCGGCGGAATGGGAGATCATGGATACGGTCTGGAACCTGGGCGGCTCGCCTTCGGTACGGGATGTGCTGGAGCACGCCTACCCGAACGGTGAAAAAGCCTATACCACGATCCAGACCCTTATGAACCTGCTGGAGAAAAAAGGACTGCTCACCCGAAAGAAGATCGGACTGGTAAATTTTTACACGCCGGTCACTCAACGGGAGGACATGCTTCAGCGGGAGACGGAACATTTGATCTCTCGCGTTTTTCGCGGATCGGCGCCGGCACTGGCGAATTTTCTCATCGCGGAGGAGGATCTGTCGCTGGATGATATTAAAAACATCAAAGCGCTGCTCAAAGAGAAAGAAGCGCAACTGAAGGAGAAATAAGATGATCACTTATTTTAATTCCTTTGCCGAAAACTGGATGGCCTATTTCGGCACGGCCATTCTGCAGAACACGCTCTTTCTCGGGGTCATTTTCCTTGTTTTATATTTGTTACGCGAACGTGACGCGCGCATCCGATATGCTGTGGCGGCTTTTGGATTGATCAAATTGTTGGTACCGCCTTTTGTACCTTTCACGGTCCGTGAAACTACCTCTGCTATTGTACCGACAGTAGGGACGATCGAGCTTGGCCCTGTAGCTGTAGGAACTGAAGCCGCGCCTTCGGGACCTTCTCTGTCCATCCTCGGTATTATCTTACTGATCTGGGCTGCAACGGCACTCTTTATGCTGGGTTCAACCCTGTTCTCGACCTTAAGGCTCAAGTGGCATTTGCGTGCTTCGACCTTTGTAAAACATACCGACATTGACGGAAAGGCTATCGATGTCTATTGCTCACCGAACATCTCGGTGCCCATGAGTATCGGACTTTTTCCCAAGCGGGTCTATGTTCCGATCCTTTGGTCATCCCTGAGCGATGACCTTCAGCACTCGCTGCTGCGTCATGAAGTGGCACACATCAAACGGAAAGACGGCTTGCTCGGCGCTCTGCAGATCCTGGCTCAGGCGATCTACTTTTTCCATCCGCTTGTCTGGATCCTTACCCGGCAGGCAGACGAACTCCGCGAAATGGCTTGCGACGATATGGCGGTCGATAATTCCGAGGTCACGCCCTTGGTCTATTCCCGCTGCCTCGTCCATGTGGCCGAGCATATGCTCCCCAGTTGGAGCTGCTCCTCCGCGTCCACGCTTATGAAACAGAAAAACAAACTCTACTCCCGCGTGAACTACCAAGTGAAGGAGACAAACATGAACAAATTAACAAAGAATAGATCGCGATTGATCTGGACGCTGTTACTGGTCCTGGTCGTGCCGCTGTCGTGGTATTGCAAACAGCCCGATGCGACTGTTGGGCTGAAAAACAATGAAATCGTAAAAATATACGGCACTGTGACAGATCAAGAAACCGGTAAACCTCTTGCAGGAGCAAATATTTATATGCAGGGGACCAATCGTGGCGCTACGACGAACATGAAGGGAGAATATTCTTTCATGAGTCAAAAACCCGTTCGAAATGACATCGTATGCTCGTATATAGGTTATGAAAAGAACGGTGAAAGACACCATTGGAAGCCAGGCAAAAAGCTATACAAGCTCGATTTTGAAATGAAACCAAGCTCCATTAATGCGCCCAAAGTTGTCGTCAACGCAAACAAGCCCATGACACCATCGGCGCCCGCCGCACCGTCTGAAGAAATAGTCAAATTTGATACCGGCCCTAAACCGGTGGACGGATTTGAGGCGATCTCCAAAGCGGTTAAATATCCTGCCAGCGCCAAAAAAGCCGGACTGGAATGCAAGATCATGGTCAGTATCTTTATCGATGAAAATGGTGTTGTGACCGCTCATAAAATTAAAGAATCGATCTCAATTGCATCAAATAATAATTCTTTTGTACCTGACACCAAGGCTATGGGCGATTGTGAAAGCGCAGCAGTTAATGCTCTTAGCTCACTTAAGTGGATACCCGCCATGAAAAACCAAAAGCCCCTGGGTGTTTGGGTTACTCTACCGGTGACCTTCAGATTGCCGGACAAACAAGGCGCCACCCAAATGAAAGTCGAAGGTGAAAAAACACCGGTGGAATTTATCCCCTATGATACACCACCCTTCCCCGTTGGCGGCCAAGCGGCTCTTGCTGAAAATATCCAATATCCCGAACTCGCTAAAAAAGCGGGTATAGTGGGAACTGTTGTTGTACAAGCCAAGATCGCTCTGGATGGAACCGTTGCAGATGCTATTATCTTGAACGGTATGCCTAATACAGGGTTAAACGAAGCAGCGATCGACGCCATTAAAAAGACTAAATGGGTGCCTGCAAAACAACGCGATAAGGATATGGCTGTTTGGGTTACCATTCCTGTTCAGTTTAAACTGGATGAGAAAGAATAAAATAACTTCAAAATATAATTTTATAGAGACGTGATTTATTGCGTCTCTTTTGTTTATTAGTTAAGGATTATTCATCGGTCTGCCTTTTCGACCGTAGTCCGTCAAATGACGGGCGAAGCGGAGAAATCTCAAACCTCTCGCATATAAAAATATGTATTAGATCATTTCTATAATATTGGACTCCTAAAGAGTCCCTGTCCTTTTATACGCTTTACTACTATCTTGGACTCTGTAGGAGTCCAAGATAGTAGTTTTATTTCAAAAGAAAAGCAGGACCCTGCAGGGGTCCAATATGGGTTTTCCACGCACCCCGGTTTTCAGATTCCTTTTTTCCAGCATATCGGTCACGACCGTTTCCTCCACTTATATAGAAGCAATAATATCTTTCCTTTGTTTTTCTAACATTTCATAATAATTTATACCAAAGAAATAAGAATTAGGTGATATCATGAAAAAGCTCAGACACTATTTTATTGTAGTATTTTTAGCACTTGCGATTTGTATACCCGCATTTTCCTGCACGATCGTTATGTATACAGGTAGTGATAAAGTCCTTGCCGGAAGTAATGAAGATTCTCAATTTCGTCTGACAAAGATATGGTTCACACCCGGAGAGGGCGAACATTATTCTCGAGTTGAATTGGGATATGATTTCGGACAAAATTCCGTTCAAGGGGGCATGAATGAAATGGGATTGTTCCTTGACGGCAATGCCCTTGGACCACAAGACTGGAAGGCTGATAGCACAAAACCTTATGCTCAAGGCGCTCTCTTTGATACGCTTCTGGCTACCTGCGCAGATCTTGATGATGTAAAAGAATATTTCAACACCTATAATGTCCCAGCCCTGAATAATGCGCGGATCCCCTTCATGGACCGCAGCGGGGCATCCATGGTCGTTGAATGGTATAATGGAAAAGTTGTATTTCTTGAAACTGATGAATCCTTTCAGGTCGCTACAAATTTTGTGAAATCCGGCATTGAAGATAAAGGCGTTACATGCTGGCGTTATAATGCAGCCATGGATATTATAAAAAAAGGCGAAGGCGAAGCTCTGAATGTCGTTCGCGATGCCTTGAAGGCGGCACATCAAAATTTCAAAGATAACAAAACCGTTTACAGCTTTATTTGTGATCTTAAATCAGGCGATGTCTTTGTCTATAATCTTTTTGACTTTGGAAATCCCGTAATATTCAACCTGCACAAAGAGGTCGCTGATGGGTACAAGGAATACTATCTGGGCAATGTTTTTGAACATACAAAGCGCTACAAGAAATTTCTGGCTTCTGGTATTGCAGACATGACTGAATTCGGCTATCGCATGCAAAATCTTGATGTGGGCATCTTTTTCTACAGATTACACAAGGTCCGTTATGAATCGGAATTCGGAATAGAAGTAAAACCTTCTGATCTTTCAAGCGTGGCAAAACTTATCCTGGAAGAAGGACATCCAGATAGAGCACTTTCTTTGTATAAGATCAACACCGAAGAATTTCCTGAGAATTTCAAGGTCTGGTTTGACTACGCCAAGTCGCTGGAAAACAATGAGCAAATCGATGAAGCTATCAATGCCTATAATAAGGCCCTGGAAATCAGGCCTTGGTGTTTGAGAGCGAAACGAGCACTTATGAAGCTTAAAGTTTAAAGTTTAAGCGTTTATAATATTGAACCCCTAACGGGGTTCTTTTTTTTATAGAGATTATTTCTGCTATCTTGGACTCCTAAAGAGTACCTGTCCTTTTATACGCTTTACTACTATCTTGGACTCTGTAGGAGTCCAAGATAGTAGTATCATTGCAAAGTAAAATTTTGGACCCCATGGGGTCCAAAATTTATTATTCTCAATTTATACCCCCTGATTCCAAGTCCCGGTTTACCGGCTTAACGTTCACCTCGGTTCACCGTTTACTACTTACTATTTACTGCTTTTTGCCTTTTGAATTTTGCCATGTACTCCGTATTATTCATTTGTGAAAAAAAATAGCTTCTACCTCATCATTTTGATGTTCACATCATTGCTTTTTGCTCAAAACAGCGATCTTGTTTATCGCTCCAATACTATTTCAGAAATTAGAATTACGATCGATACAACGGTACTGGCGTGGATCTATGACGACGAGAATGTTGAAAGCGATTCCCTTCATCCGGTATCTGTCACTTTTCACAATGAGAATCTTGATGTTTCTTTGGATAATGTCGGCTTCCGGCTTCGCGGAAACACATCACGGCATTCGCTCAAAAAATCTTTCAAGCTCGATTTCAATGAGTTCATTAAAGGACAGGACATTGAAGGTATTCAAAAGTTCAATCTCAAAGGAGAACAGAACGACCCTTCGCTGATCCGCAGCAAATTTGCGTTCGAACTTTTCGAAAAGATCGGCTTGATCGCTTCACGCGTTGCCTATACCACAATGTTTATTAATGATAATTATATGGGTCTTTATGAGAATATTGAGCATATTGACGATTGCTTTTTAACATATCATATCGGTGATGACAGCGGGAATCTTTGGAAATGTCTTTGGCCGGCGGACTTGAATTATCGGGGTTCCGATCCTTCCGATTATTATCCTTATTTCGGAGACGAGCGCCCCTATGAGCTTAAAACCAATAAAGATGAATACGATTTTAGCGATCTTGCGCACCTGATAGATGTGATCAATAATACCCCATCAGCATATATTAAAGATTCTTTGGAGTCTGTTTTCCGGGTTACGGATCTAATCAAATATCTTGCCGTGAACATTATGACCGGTTCATGGGACGATTATCGCTATTTGAAAAACAATTATTATCTTTACCATGATCCTGTCAGCAATAAATTTCATTTTATACCCTATGATTATGATAATACTTTCGGCATAGACTGGGTTGAAGGCGGTAATTGGGGAGATCCCAATTGGGCACGAATAAATATGTACAGTTATGTTGTGAATGATGATGATGGACGGCCTCTGTCGGATATCATTTTCAATGACGACGAGTACCGAAACCTTTTTACTCATTTTATTGAATTTTACACCCGCCATGTTTTTCGTGAAGATCAGTGGACCGGGTACGGCGACAGCATTAAGGTGGAGATCCGTCCTTACGTTGTAAATGATCCTTATTACCCGCTGGACCATGGATTCACAATGGCGGATTTCGACAATTCTTACAATACCGATTACCGCAACGGCCATGTCGAGCGCGGCTTATATGAATTTATGCGAAAACGTGCTGAACAAACGCTTATGGACCTTGACTGGCGTTCATCCGTTAAGCCTTCAATTTACGATATCGACGTAATTCGCAATGGCCGGGAAGCGATCCTGAATGCCGCTGTCTTCAGCAATGAGGGAATTGATTCAGTGATGCTCGTTACATTTGATGCATTTGAAACTCCTCTTGAAACCCTGCCTTTTGCACTCAATCGGATCCCGGGAACTTTCCTTGTTGAAGAATTCGACCGCTGGACAGTGGAGGCGATCCTGGATGGAAATGAGCTTTTATATCAGATCGTTGCAAAAGATTCACTGGGTGTTCAAAGTATCTGGCCCCGTTCGGGCTATGCGTCTTTTAAACAGCTTGGCAGCAGTGACCTTGCCGTTTATATTAATGAATTTATGGCGTCCAACGATACATCGTTTGCAGACCAGGACGGTGATCATGACGATTGGCTGGAACTTTATAACGCATCCGGCGAAACGGTCTATCTTGGCGGCATGTACCTGACGGATAAACCCGACAATATCACAAAATGGCGTATCCCGGACGGCACTGAGATCGATCCGGGGAACTGGTTGCTCTTTTGGTGCGACGAGGATGAGGAACAGATCGGTCTGCATACTAACTTCAAATTAAGCGGTGGCGGTGAATTTATTGCTTTGACCGAAGCAGATGGTCTCAGCATTGTCGATTCTTTAAGCTTTGGTGAACAAGAAACGGATATCTCTTATGGCAGAACAGCTGACGCAGGAGCTGTGTGGCAATTCTTTGCATCTCCCACTCCTGGTTACAGCAATCTCAGGACAAATATTCTTGCTGTCCCCGAAACCATTATGCTTTTTCACAATTATCCAAACCCCTTCAATCCCTTAACAACCATCAGTTATCAGCTTTCATCCGAAAGCCATGTAGATCTGAGCATTTACGACATCAAGGGGAAAAAGATAGAAACGCTGGCGAACGGATCACGCGAATGGGGCGTATACGATGTTGCCTGGAACGCCGGCAGACATGCTTCAGGGCTTTATCTGGCTGTACTCGAAGTTAATGGTGAGTTGATAGCGACCCAAAAGATGTTATTGATGAAATAGCAATATATAACTGGAGACCGGCGGCCGGTAACCGGTAACTCGGCACAGGTGATAAGATGAATGCAAAAATGTTTTCTGGCAATATTATCGATGTTCTAAATGAGAAGATCTTTCCCGGAACGATCTCGGTTGAAAATGGCATTATTACATCGATCATTGAAGATGAAAAGGAATATGATCATTTCATCTTTCCGGGTTTTATCGATTCTCATATTCATATTGAAAGCTCCATGTTGCCGCCTTCCGAATTTGCGCGTGCTGCGGTTTGTCACGGTACGGTTGCCGTTGTTTCCGACCCGCATGAGATCGCAAATGTTCTCGGGCTTGACGGCATTCGATTTATGATAGAGAATGCAAAAACCGTTCCTATGAAATTCTATTTCTCCGCACCTTCTTGTGTTCCTGCAACACGTTTTGAAACAGCCGGAGCTCACATTTCAGCAGAAGATATAGAGGCTCTTTTCAAAGAGTATCCCGACATAAAGTATCTTGGGGAAATGATGAATTTTCCGGGTGTCATTCACGACGACCCCGGTGTTCTTGAAAAAATTAATTTAGCAAAGAAATACGGTAAGCTTATTGATGGGCATGCCCCCGGGTTAAGTGGCGATGATCTTAAAAAATATATTTCGGCAGATATTTCTACCGATCACGAATGTTTTACCAAAGAAGAAGCTCTTGAAAAATTATCGCTTGGAATGAAAATCCAAATTCGCGAGGGTTCTGCAGCCAAGAATTTTGATGCACTGATCGATATTGCCCGTGAACATTTTCATAATTGCATGTTCTGCTCGGATGATAAGCATCCGGACGACCTGTTCGAAGGGCATATAAACGATCTTGTCAAAAGGGCGCTAAAGAGCGGTCTGGATCTCATGAAAGTACTGCGCATGGCATGTGTTAATCCCGTTAAGCACTATGACCTGAATGTCGGATTATTGCAGAAAGGCGATCCGGCCGATTTTCTGGTCATAGATTCTATTGACGATCTGAATATTAAAAACACCGTCATTAATGGAAATATCATTCAGAAGAACGGTCGTGCGCTTTTTCCAAGACGAAAATTCGAGATCAAAAACAATTTTAATATTTATCCCAAATTTGTTCGTGATTTTTATGTGGAACACAATTATATGAAAACTCCTGTGATCGAGGCGCTTGACGGGCAGCTTATCACACACAAGCTGGAACGTGATATCGCTATCGAAAATCACAATCTTATTTCAGACCCTAACAATGACATTCTTAAGATCGCTGTTGTCAACAGATATGTAAACAGAAAACCCGCTATAGCCTTTGTAAAGAATTTCGGACTAAAGCGGGGGGCAATTGCATCATCCATTGCGCATGATTCCCATAATATTGTTGCTGTCGGTGTGTCGGAAAGTGATATGTGTGATGCTGTCAATATGATCATTAAGAAAAAAGGCGGTATCGCAATTTCCTGTCAGCAAGATGATATCTCGGAAATACTCCCGCTGCCAATTGCCGGCTTGATGAGTGACAAGCATTTTAATATCGTTGCATCCAGGTATTCTGAACTTGATGCTTATGCAAAAAAACTGGGGTCTGAATTAACAGCACCTTTTATGACACTGTCGTTTATGGCCCTTCTTGTCATACCCGAAATAAAATTGAGTGACAAAGGCTTGTTTGACGGGAATGCTTTTCAGTTCATTTCATGATCTTTTTATCGGAATAGTCGAGACCGTTCCCTATGCATTCCTTATAAAATTTGCGAAATATATTTATAATCTTTATCTTCCTTTATGACAGAAAAAACACTTTTTACTTCTTCAACAAATTTACCGCCGCTTGCGGCTCGTATGCGCCCCCGTGAACTGTCTCATTTTGCGGGACAAGAGCACTTGGTGGGGGAAGGAAAATTCGTTCACAACATGATCGGTTCCCATGCTCTGTTTTCACTTGTTTTATGGGGGCCTCCCGGAACCGGCAAGACGACACTTGCGCGCATTATTGCCGATTCGGGTGATGCGATATTTTATGAACTTTCTGCCGTTTCTGCCTCAGTTAAGGACGTCCGCGAGATTATTAGAAAAGCAATTTCACATCAGCAAATGGGTAAAAAGACTTTACTTTTTATTGATGAGATACATCGTTTCAATAAAAGCCAGCAAGACGCTCTTTTGCATGCCGTCGAGAACGGTGAGATAGTCATGATAGGAGCAACAACCGAGAATCCTTCATTCGAAGTTATCTCGCCTCTTTTATCCAGATGCCGCATTTTAAAACTTCAGGCATTAGAGAGTAATGACTTGGCTAAACTCATCGTTCGTGCCATGAAAGAGGACATCGTCTTATCCAAATACAAGATCAAAATGACGAAGGATGTCATATCTTTTCTTATAATGTCATCCGGTGGTGATGCCAGAAAAATGTACAATACGCTCGACATTACCGTGCAGCTTGTTCGCGGAAAGGACGCAGGCAGTACTTCTTTTTCTATCACAAAGGACGATATCAGCACCGCTTTGCAAGAACGAGCATTACTCTATGACAAGGATGGTGATTATCATTACGATACAATATCCGCTTTTATAAAATCCGTTCGCGGCTCCGATCCCGATGCTGCGGTCTATTGGATGACCGTCATGCTGGAAGGAGGCGAAGACCCGCTCTTTATTGCAAGAAGGTTGCTGATCCTTGCTTCTGAAGATATCGGCAACGCAGATCCGCAAGGGCTGGTAATTGCCAATGCCGGCTTTCAGGCCGTTAAGTCCATTGGTCTGCCGGAGGGAGCGATAGTTCTTGCGCAAGTCACTACTTTTTTGGCATCTTCTCCCAAGAGCAACGCTTCCTATATGGCGCTAAATAAAGCAAGAGCATCTATTCGCGATACCGGATTTCAGAACGTACCCTTGCATCTTCGCAATGCTCCGACCGACGTCATGAAGCAATTTCAGTACGGACTTGGTTACAAATATCCCCATAATGATGAAAGCGGTTTTATGGAACAGGACTACATGCCCGAACAGCGTCCCGACGGAACCCTTTACAGACCCAAAAAACTGGGTTATGAAAAATTTATTTATGAGCGACTGATCAAAAACTGGCCGGATCGTTATAAGGGTTAATGTGTCGATATTAATTAAAAATGTTTTATTGAATAACAAGCGCTGCAATGTTAAAATTGAGTCAAATCGATTTGTTAAGATCGAGTCGAATTTAACAATTCAATTTGAGTCGAATAATTCGACTCAAATTATTGATGGCTCAAAATTCGCCATTCTACCCACTTTTTACAATATGCACACCCATGCCGCAATGTCGCTGATGCGAGGCTATGCAGATGATCTTGAACTGCATACCTGGCTGGAAGACCATATATGGCCGCTTGAGAAAAATCTAAATGAAGATATAGTATATCATGGAGCCCGGCTTGCGATTCTTGAAATGATAAAAAGCGGTACTGTTTTTTTCAATGATATGTATTTTTTCCCTTTTGGCACTGCACGCGCTGCAGAAGAACTCGGAATTAGAGCGGATATTGCACCCGTTCTGATCGACGGTATGGATGATTCCAAGACAGAGGATCTGATCACTTATGCAAAAGATACTATCGATCATAGTCCTTTATATTCCGATCGTGTTCGC
Organism: Fidelibacterota bacterium; assembly: GCA_021734505.1. GTDB lineage: Bacteria > Fidelibacterota > Fidelibacteria > Fidelibacterales > Fidelibacteraceae > M50B103. Next base: position 11,701 of record JAIPIT010000036.1, read on the forward strand.
TTTACCGTTTCTCCTCATGCTATCTATACCGTTTCTTCAAAAACCCTTCAGCAGTCTGCCGCACTTGCGCTTAACGAAGATCTGCCTTTTCAGATACATATTTCCGAAACGAAAACCGAAGTAAAAAACGCTTTGAATACCTTTGGACTGCGACCGGTACAATACCTGGACTCATTGGGTATTTTGACACCTAATGTTTCACTTATCCACTGCGTTCATATTGATGATACTGACAGAAACATTCTTTACGAGAGAGGTGTTAATGTCGTTCATTGTCCAATTTCAAATATGAAACTTACATCGGGAAGATTTGAATATCGTTCCTTGCATGACATTGGAATTCATCTGACACTTGGAACCGATGGCGCTTGTTCAAACAATAATCTTTCCATTCTCGATGAAATGAAATTCGCGGCTCTTAGTGCAAAAACCGATTCGGAAGACCCCACGGTCGCACCGGCACAGGAGATCTTCAATATAGCAACGATAAATGGTGCAAAAGCCGCGGGTTTGAATACCGGTGTTATCGAAGAAGGGAAACTGGCGGATTGTATTCTTGTAAATCTTGATCATCCCTATCTTGTCCCTTCGGGTCATTTGATCTCAGATATGGTATACAGTGCTTCACCCGAGTGTATTGATACCGTCATTTGCGATGGCCGGATCCTGATGCGGGATCGCAAAGTTATGGGTGAAGAAGAGATTATTCGTGATGCAAATGAAGCGTATTTGGATCTTATTCAAAAATAATGTTCCACTTCGTGTGACCTGTATCACTGATCTTACCCTGCTTCATGATTTTCATTAAATAATCAATTATATTTCAAAGAATTGATATTGAACTACTATGTAGTTCCGGGAATTGGAATATTTCTTCTACTATATTGGACTCTTTCGGAGACCAATATAGTAAAACCATAAATTAGAACTGCGTAGCAGTTCAATATAAGAGGACAAAATTATGTATACCTATACGCAATGCCTATATCAAATAACCTTTCACACAAAATTTAATGAGAATACCCTAATAAAATCTAATAGAAGAATATTGTTTCCATATATTTCCAAGGTGATTTCAAATAAAAAATGTCATGCCTATAGAATAGGTGGAGTTGAAGATCATATTCATATTATTATGAGATTAAATCCAAGTATCGCTCTTTCAAATATGGTCAAAGATATTAAATTAAGCTCTTCTCATATGATTCGAGAAACCAAACTTTTTCCCAAATTTCGAGGTTGGCAAGTAGGATATGCAGCTTTTACTTATTCATATGATGCTTTGCCCGATTTAATTGAATATGTAGATAACCAAGAAAAACATCATGTGAAAGAAAGCGCAAAAAACGAATTAATAAATATGCTGAAAATTAGAAATGTCGATTTTGATGAGAAAAATCTTTTTTAATGTTGAACTACTACCTAGTTCATTTTTGTTAAGCTTTATATCTACTATATTGGACTCCTATAGAGTCCAATATAGTAGTTCATGTTAAACCATAAATTAGAACTGCGTAGCAGTTCAATATAGGGGGATAAATTGAATAGCATCAATGCTTATTTCACTTTTTTCAGGGCTATAAATAGTATTATAAAACCCTTTTATATATGTTTAATAACATTGTGGTCAATCCTAATCACTCCTCTCCCCGCACAGGTCATCTTCAATGAATTCATGATCGATCCGGCCAACGATAATACCGGCGAATTCATCGAAATATATAATCTTTCGGATTCTGTCATTGATATTTCCCACTATTATATTTGCGATGAGCAGGATACTGATGCTGTAATATTCTATTCTGATTCTTTGCTTTTCCCCAATTGTTACGGTTTGATCATCGACCCCGATTATTCCGGAGAATATGATGATCATATTCCGGATAGTATTCCACTGTTCACATTAGAGGATTCACGTTTTGGTAAATACGGCATATCCAATTCAACATCAAAATTATTTTCAGTGTTGGATAATGATTTTGATATTTGCGACTCATATAAAACCGGCTCTCCTGATTGGCCGGATCCAGAACACAGCATAGAAAGAAAAAGTTTCCCGGATACCGTTTGGTGTGAATCCTTAAATATTGGCGGTACTCCGGGCACAAGAAATTCAACAGCTGTCAAAGATCATGATATGTCTCTTTTTGATCTGACATGCCAAATAAATAATGAAGCTCTTTTTATCTCTTTTACATTTAAAAATATTGGTTCTAAGCCAATCATCAGATTTAATTATGGATATATTGTGGATATGCCCAATCAAAACCTTTACTCCGGCGATACATTATTATTTACGTTCGATTCTTTATTTGCACCCGGAGATTCACTTCATGTTTCAAATGCCAGTTCCTCTTTCTCAAAAGGTCATATCAAAATAAGCGCTTTTTTTCAATTGAACGATCTGCTTGATACGGTTCAAAACGCATTTTTTATTCCATTGGATCCGGATGAGCTGTTGGTCACTGAGTTTGTTTGTAAAACGGGAGAAGATTTTTCAAGCGAGTATATTGAGATCGTTTCAAAATGCGATGTGCCAATACAACTTTTCGGTATGGAAATACATGACCTTACGGGATTTACTTGTATTGACTCAAACTACGCATTAATGCCGGATTCTATCATTGTGTTGGCACAATCGGCGTCTTTTTACGATGATTTTCCCTTTGTTGAAAATTATATCATTCCACCCGCATGGCGCAGTCTTAACAACAGCGAAGACATCATCCGTCTTCAGAACCCCTCAGGTTCTATGATCTTCAACCTTCACTACGATGCTGTTTGGAACATAGCCAGCGACTGTGCCATGCAATTGGTGGACACCGCCCTGAACTATGATGATCCCGCAAACTGGGAAATATCGTATTTGGGATCTCCGGGTAAATTCAATATTACAGAAAAGCAACTTCGACATCTTTCAATTATTGATAAAGTTGATTTTTTCACACCTCTTGATACTCTTAAATTAAATATTGTCAATGACGGATATTTCCCTATTGATGAAATATCCTGTACTTGCCAAACACAACTTTCCGAGCAAATTATTTATCTTCCGGCTACCACTCCGGGGGACACATTGACAATTGAGATAGATACTTCCCAAATATTTGTAGCGGGTACAAATTTATGCACTCTACAATATGGATATGCCGGTGGGGGTTCACATGAATTAAAGCCGACAATACATTATTTTAAATATTACTATCCTTATTCTGATACACCGGTATTTTTCAATGAGATCATGTTCGATCCCATTGACACTTACGGTCAGGTTGAATTCATTGAATTAACCTGTTCTCAACCTCCTCTTGACCTGGAGCATTGGAAAATAAAGGTAAATAATTATATGTTCCATCTAGCTGATTCCTTATCAAATTTCTTTACTGCCCTTTGCGATGCCGATGATCCGCTACAGGGTATTTCAACCAGTGCCAGAAGAACTTACTCCCGTTTTGCTTCATTGCCCAATGCAGGTGCCGAAATTTGGCTATTTGATCCCATGGACCGGGTTATGGATCATGTTGATCTTCGTGATCATGATGAGATAAGTTCCGGCAAGAGTCTGGAAAAACAATTTCTTTCATGTGCTTCAGATGAGGCGTCCATTTGGCTGTCTTCCGTTTGTGAATTCGGTATGACACCCGGCAAACACAACAGTATTTCAGCTTTACCTTCCTCGCGCTATGCCTTTGATATTTACCCACAAATCTTTAACCCGGCTCAAGACGATCTTTTACAATTCAGTATTGATTCGGAATGTCCAATTTTATTTTGTGAGCTTTATTGTTTTAACCCGGCCGGACAATGCGTATATCAACACATGCAGAACACGTTCAACAGCACTTCATTCCTCCACTTTTGGAACGCCAAGTCAGGATCCGGAAATTTTCTTCCTCGAGGGCTTTATCTTGCGCTTGTCTTACTTCATGATCAGCAAGGCCGCGTTCTCCGTCTTAGAGAAACTTTTGTTATAAGTTAGACTAAATAGTATTTGTCCATTTATTTTAAATCTTCTATTTTAAGCTATGCAATTAATAAGGAGCAAGTATGAAAAAACCGTTACTTTTACTCATTGTGACTATTTTATTATTTACGGGAGGTTACGCTTTGGATTTAAATGATTTTTCTTATTCCATGGACGCGATCAACCAAGTTGAACTTGAAAAATATCTTGGGACTTGGTACGAATATGCACGTCTGGACGTATCTTTTGAGCGCGGAATGTTCAACACGCAAGCCAATTATACATTGCTGGATCCGGATTGCAAAGGGCGAACCAAGATTCGTGTCATCAATTCCGGTGTTAAAAACAGCAAACCAAAAAAAGCAAAAGGCCGCGCTATTATACCCAATGCAGAAGAACCTGGCAGATTAATGGTCTCTTTCTTTGGGCCTTTCTATGGTGATTATAATATTATTGCCTTAGATACCGAAAATTATCAATGGGCAATGGTGGCAGGGGGTTCAACTAAATATCTTTGGATACTGACACGTGAAAAAGAACTTGATCCCAAGGTCCTTGAAACACTAAAGCTCAAAGCGCAACAATACGGGTTTGACACTGACGCGTTGATATATCCGCAGAAATGACCTGTAACTGGTAACTGGTAACTGGTAACTGGTAACTGGTAACTGGTAACTGGTAACTGGTAAAATTTCAAGAATTTTAATCAAATCCGATAAAAAACGATATTAAGCTAGAGACGCAGCAATGCTGCGTCTCTACTTTATACTTTTTTTTTGCTTTGTCAGGTAATTAGTTACTGCTACACTTGTCCGCAACAATTCTTGTATTTTTTACCGCTGCCGCAGGGACAGGGATCATTTCGCCCTACTTTTGGCGTGTCCCTTCGCACCGGTTGAGCTTTACCGGCTTGCGGAGCCTGAGGTTGGGATGGGCGCTGCGCATTGGATTTGCGCGCTCCTTCGGCAAAAGCCATGTTCTGACTTTGCTTATGCTGCACCTGCACCTGCTGAGAGGGTTGCTTCGGTTCATCGTTTATGCGAATATCGGTTCTGTAAAGTAATCTCAACGCGGTTTTATTGATCTGTGCCAATAAATTTTGGAATGATTCAAATGCCTGTTGCTTATAGATGAGCAGAGGATCTTTCTGGCCGTAGGCCTGAAGACCTACGCCTTCTTTGATCTGATCAAGTTCATAAAGATGTTCTTTCCACAATCCGTCAATACTGTTCAAGTAAGCCCAGCGTTCAAAGTCTCTCATGATCTCTTTTGGATATAACAGTAATTTTCGATCATATGTTTCTTTCGCTTGTTGTGTAAAGTATTCTACAAGCTGTTCGCGTTTCATGTTTTGGTGATCCGTTGGAATATCACACATTAATGTAGTTAACATCTCCTGGCGCAGATCGTCCCATAGCCAGTTATCGGGATTATTGTCTTGTGTGTGTTCAGTCACGACATTATTAATGAACTCCTCCTGCATATCAGCTATCTCTTTCTGCAGGTTGCCGCCTTCAAGAGCATAAGAGCGTCGATCGTAAATCACCTCTCGTTGTTTGTTCATGACATCATCGTATTCCAGAAGATGTTTCCTGATGCCGAAGTTACGTTCTTCCACGCGCTTCTGTGCGCGCTCGATCATGCGTGTCATCATCGGCATGGATATTACTTCATCATCCGGAATAGCGTCGAGCAGGGCGTTCCCACGAAGGTTTCCGAAAAGACGCATCAAATCGTCTTCGAGAGAAATGAAAAAGACAGACTCACCCGGGTCACCTTGCCGCCCCGCTCGTCCGCGTAACTGATTATCTATACGGCGTGATTCATGCCGTTCCGTTCCAATGATCTTTAAGCCGCCGAGTTCTTTAACCTCTTGACTGATCTTGATATCCGTACCGCGTCCCGCCATATTCGTTGCAATGGTCACAGCACTCACTTGTCCGGCAAGCGAAACCACTTCCGCTTCCCGTTGATGCTGTTTCGCATTCAAGACGTTGTGAGGAATTCCTGTGCGCTTAAGTTGTTTGCTGAGCATCTCGGATATTTCAACAGAGATGGTACCTACCAAAACCGGCTGGCCTTTTTTAAAACAAGTGGTGATCTCATTTATGATAGCCTGATGCTTTGCTTGCCTGCTTTTATATATTTGGTCATCTTTATCGTTTCTTACAACTGGTTTGTTCGTTGGGATTGATATGACCTGAAGGTCGTAGATCTCTTCAAATTCGTTTGCTTCCGTAGCGGCCGTACCCGTCATACCTGCCAGTTTATCGTACATGCGAAAATAGTTCTGTAATGTTATGGTTGCCAGCGTTTGGTTTTCACCTTCGATCCTTACGCGCTCTTTTGCTTCGATCGCCTGATGAAGTCCGTCCGAATAGCGGCGGCCGGGCAGAATACGTCCCGTGAACTCATCCACGATAAGGACCTTGCCGTCTTTGACCACATATTCAACATCCTTTTCATATAGAGAATAAGCTCGGAGTAATTGTGTGATATTATGGATCATTTCACTCTTTCGACCGTGTTCTTTTTGGATCTCAGCTTTTAATTTTGCTTTATCTTCTATGGAGAGTTCGCTGTTTTCATCAATTTTAACAAATTCTTCACCAATATCCGGAATAACAAAATACTCAGGGTCTTCCGGATTCATTACTTTTCTACCGTCGTCCGATATCACTATGGTATGACTTTTTTCATCGATGGCATAAAGTAGCGAATCATCAATTTCGTGCATTCGCTTTTCGCGCATGTAATAATTTTCAGTTTGAAATAGCTTGTCCTGAACCTCTGCAGATTGCATCATTTTCAAAAAACGGGGATTCTTGGGCTCGCCATGCTGTACCTGAAGCAGCATAGTTCCAATCTCAAGTTCATGCTCTTTGTCATCAGGTGTATGCTGGATCTCATCCAGAATTCGATTGATCTTCATTTTCTGTGCCCGAACAAGCTTTTCAACCTGAGGGCGCAATTTCTTAAAGCGTTCATTTGAGTTAGATTGAACAGGACCTGAAATGATTAGAGGGGTTCTTGCTTCATCAACGAGGACCGAATCCACCTCATCGACAATGGCATAATAATGGCCGCGCTGTACCATATTTTCGTGCCGAACAGCCATATTGTCACGCAAATAATCAAAACCGAATTCATTGTTTGTTCCATAAACAATATCACAGGCGTACTGCGCTTTTCTTTCGGAAGGAGGCATTGTATTCAGGATCTTACCGACTGACAATCCCAGAAAATTGTAGATCGCACCCATCCATTCTGCATCACGTTCGGCCAAATAATCGTTAACGGTCACAACATGGACGCCACGCTTTGTCAGAGCATTCAGAAAAACCGGCATAGTCGCCACAAGCGTTTTTCCTTCTCCTGTTTTCATTTCCGCGATATTTCCGTTATGCAGCACTTCGGCTCCGATCAGCTGGACATCAAAAGGGATCATATTCCAATCAACTTCATTGCCAAGGACCTTAACCTTTTTGCCAACCATGCGTTTACAAGCCTGCTTGACTATCGCGAAAGCTTCAATTTTCAATTCTTCCAGCATATTTTGCTCTGCATCATAGATCGCTTGATCGAAAGCATCATCTGAAAGATTATCATTTTCCGCCTTTGTTTTGGCTTCTTTTCTTGTATCCTCGATCAAGCTGATCATTTCCTGTGTTCTATTTCGCAGGTCATCATCACTCAGATCGTTCATGGTTTCATATTTTTGATTTATTTCTGCAATAAGGGGGGGTATCTTTTTCAGATATCTGTCTGACGCGGTTCCGAATATGCGGATCAGCAGTTTGTCCAATTTCATATAAAACTAACCTTCTTTTACGGGGGTTATTTCTGGTATCAGGATCCCTTCTTCAACAAGATCCTTATAAATTCTGTCAAGCATGCCATTGACGAAAACATGGCTTTCTTCGGTTGAAAATTCTTTGGCAAGTTCAATGGCTTCCGAAATGGTCACGCGTGGGGGAACATCATCAATATAGATCATCTCGGCAATAGATTG
>JAIPIT010000037.1 GCA_021734505.1 Fidelibacterota bacterium
TATCCTATCAAAATAAATCCCAGCTATCCTGTTATCCTGTCTAAATAAACCCCGGCTATCCTGTTATCCTGTCTAAATAAATCCCAGCTATCCTGTTATCCTGTCTAAAATATAGAATATTCTGTCAAAATAAAAAAACCTCCCAAAAGGAAGGTTTAAATCTGATATGCAATAAAATATTATGCTTTAACAACACGATCGGATTTGATGCACTGGGTACATACTCTGATCCGTTTAACACCGCCATCTACTTTAGCACGAACGCGCTGTAAATTTGGTTCCCAACGACGACGAGTTCTATTATTAGCATGACTTACATTGTTGCCGTATTGAGGCTTTTTCCCGCATATGTCACAAACTTTTGCCATTTTATCTCCTTCACATTATCAAAAGCCTGCTAATATCTAACATTAATGGCAACAAATCAAGTATTTTTTATGATTTTATGTGTTTGACGGGATGACAGGCCGTTTAGACAGGATTACAGGATGCACTTGATAGTCTTTTGACAGGATTACAGGATGTACTTGATAATCTTTTGGTTGGATACAGGATAAACAATATGGAATTTTCACTCGTTTGAATTAAGCTTTTTGCCCATGCAATGGCCTGAAATTCTGCAAATACCATTTTCATTGCTTATTTCAACTCCAAGAAGTTCCGGTATATTTCTTTTAATACTCTTTAAAGGACCTAGCCCTAAAGCCTGGTCAAAGCTCTCCATAAGTATAAATGCATTTTCATGATAATTCACTTCATTAGTTACCATGACCGCATCACGTAATTCAGATTTAATGACACCATTCCAGGCATATTGAAAGAAATTGGGTTCTTTTATTTCAATAAAGTAAATACTTTTTGCGTAATAAAGTGGAGCAAGAACCCCAAAAACTAGATCAGCAATACTGAACATTTCAGGAAAGCAATACGCCGCCCCTTCACGAAACAACTTGAAGGCATTTCCCACAGCTTGAGCGGCAACCATTATATTATATTGAGAAAACTCATATTCTCCATTTAAAACAAAGGCCTTATCATCAAGCCTAACATAGGGAGGGTCAAAATAATCGATTATTTTATATTTTCCAATTTGATCTTCACTTACATATGTTCCGGGTTCCATAAATTTCAGTTCAAATGGTATGCCTCGTGTAAGCAAAGCAAGAAGAAATACAACCTCTTTTTCTATGTTCACTATTTTGATCTTGTAATCATTATCTTTGTTTAATTTATATGATAAACAAATATTTAGCAGATCAAAATATGTATATGACTTTTCCTCCAATTGCAAAGCGATCTTATCCGGGAATTCACGAGCATGCTGCATTAAAACAGAAGCAAAATTCGGAAAAGGAACTATATGCTCGTTATAGGGTATGTCTAAGAACTCTTGTTGTTGTGTTATGTTATTGCTATTTTTTGTCATATTAAAATCAGGAAATTAATTTACAAAATATTCCCATTCTCTCATTGATCTCGTCAATATTTAAAGATTCAAGTTTATCGGTTGAGAATGATTCAACGAGGAATGAGGCCATAACCGTTCCATAGATCATGGCTTCACGATAATCATCGAATTTTAGATCTTTTACGTTTTTACTTGCAAGAAACCCCATAAATCCACCTGCAAATGCGTCTCCGGCGCCCGTAGGGTCGATCAATTGTTCTTCGGGACAAATAGGGTAGATCGCGTGTTGCGCGCCGTGAAACAGCTCTGCTCCGTATTTGCCTTTTTTAACGATCACAGTTTGAGGTCCATGATCCTGTATGAATTTTACGCCATCAATTAAAAAGGGCATTTGGGAAAGCTGAATGATCTCTTCGTCATTTATAATGATGATATTGGAGCGACTGATCGCTTCGAGAAGTTTATCCCGGCTTCGTTCTATCCAGTGATTCATGGAATCCAAACCGACTAGGGGATTTTCTTCCATCTGATCAAGCACTTGAAGTTGCAATTCCGGATGAATATTGGCCAAGAAAAGAAAATCTGTTTTTTTGTATGACGGTGGCAATATGGGAGAAAATGTTTTGAATACATTCAATTCTGTAAAGATCGTATCACGATTTTTCATGTTCGTCTTGTATTCACCGCCCCATCGAAAAGTTTTACCTTCTTTTATCGCTAAGCCTTCAAGGTCAATATTCCGTTTTTTAAATTCATCGATAGCTCGCCGGGGAAAATCGGTCCCGACAACACCAACAATACTAACAGGTGAAAAGTGCTGCGCTGCCAGACTAAAAAAAGTCGCCGAGCCACCCACAGCATCATCGCGCCTGCCTTTAGGCGTGATAACCGTATCTAATGCAATTGAACCTACAACAACTAGTGACATTTTTCTCCTATTTGATAAAAGTACATTTATTGATAGCCATTCCGACAGGCGACATTACACGATAAATATATACACCGGAAGACAAACCTTCAGGTGACCAATTGATATGATGATATCCGGCTTCCATGTTTTGTTTAATACCGGTATCTACTTTCTTACCCTGCAAGTCAAAGAAATCGATCGTTACTTCACTTGCTTCAGGCAAAGCAAAATAGATCTGTGTACTGGGATTGAAAGGATTCGGATAGTTCTGGAATAATTTAAATTCATCCGGGATACCGGCATGATCGATCGTTGAAACAAATTTCTCTTCAATCAAGATAAACTTAACAGCATCCGCTCTTAAAACACTGCCGGGGTTCGTATTTCCACCATTGTCCTGAATTCGTAATGTGATCTCTTGGTTCTGGGGAAAATCATATTCACCGATTGAAACAAACTCGCCACTATTTGTATTCTGATCAACGACGACCGTATCCAAAGGAACGCCTTCGATCATAATAATATAATCGGCATGATTATGTGCATTTACGGTTTTAGGTACGATAAATTGGATCTCATAAGTTCCACTGAATTTTAGTTCTTTAGAAAAATCAGCATAATTTCCACGTCCATTAATATAGACACAACGACTTGTTCCCAGCCATGCTGTAGCAACTGATGTAAACCAGCCGCTTCCACCTTCCATATATCCTTCCGCATCATCATTGTCTACCAAGCGATAATAACTTGTAGCATTGGCAAAGACCGGGATCAATTTATATGGATTTCTCGGATCATCTGTCTCAATGGTAAGCACATCACTGTATTCGCAAAAATTATCCGTATAAAATTTAAGCGGTATTTCTTTTACTTCCATTGGAGCCAAAATAAATGGTGCCGTTTCACCTAATTCCAGATTTGAGCCAAAGACCGAGAATTTACTGATAGTCAATTCTTCTTTTCCCAAATTGCTAAGGGTAAGATAAAATGTTGCAGTATCTTTAACACTAACCTCACCGAAATTGATCATGTCAGTTTCCATAATAAAATTTTTATCGGCAATCAAGGGTGTGATTCTTACGACATCAATCCCTAAATTTGAGTTGGAATCCAGATTCTCAAAAATAATCTCATTTGATAAGATACTTATATCATCATAAAAACCAACAAATTGCCACTTATCACGTCCTAAAAGTTCTTTATCAATAATTATTGTATCTTTTTGGATTTCACTTTCAGTAATTACTCTAATTGAATCGCTTGTTGAACCGGGGCCATGAAAATAGATAGCGCATGGAATTGCACGACGTGAAGGTACAAAAGATTTTTCTAAAGTGAGGGATTCGGGTTCAATATTATCATAAATAATTTTTACATCACCTCTCCCGTTTAAAACTCTAGCATTCAAGTCCCATAATTCACAATCTCCTGCATAATCGCTCCAATCACCGGCTCCTTCAACAAATTTTGCAGATTGATCATCAATGAAAATATCATCAGGTACATAGTCCAAATGTACTTTTGCCTGATTCCCTACCGTATCACAAACTGCGACGGAAACTTTCGCCAGATCGTCTGCCGGGATAGCTTTAATGGTTTCCCATTGGTTTTCACCTGTAATAGAGCAATCCAATCGTTCGTAGGTCTCATATTTTGTTTTAACTGTGATAAATGGTTCTGCGACTTGAAATATAGGACCATCAGTTTCAATTGCGAAACGGATATTATCGCCATCAAGGATCTCATTGACCGTTAGGATCGGTGCGATAGTATCCTCGGGATCGATCCATAGCCGCATAGCTTCTACATCTTTAGCATACATAAATTCAACGCCATATTGTTTGGATAAGGTGTCGGCTTGTTCATGTAAATATTGCATTGCAGGTAAAAAATCATCTTGCGGAAGGTGTGACCAAAAACAGCACATTTGATCATTGCCATTTGCAGCTTCCTGGAACATCGTTTCCAAGGATTCCGGTATTCTGTTATTGATTCCAAACATAATGGATCTTAAGCGCCACTGTTTCAGGTCACCCTCGATCTGATAATTATCTGCATTGGGATGATAAGGAACGAATGCATCGGGAGATTGAGACCAGTCAATAATATTATTTGTCGGCTCATTATAGTCTCCACCATGAGCGGGATATGCATTGGACATATCAAAAGGAATAAAGCGTTCCTGATATGCTTGCCAATAGTTATCCATATAATGCCACCCTGCACGAAAGGAAATGGGGAACACATCGTCTTCGATGAGAAACTTGCTCAAGCATTCTTCGTAATCAGCCTGATTCAATCTAAAATCAAGTCCCTGATTATAATAATAGATACCATCACCATTCGTATCGGACCAATAATAGTTGTGGTAATGCAAGGTTAATTGGTCATCATAACGGTTTATGGCTTCCTGGTGATATTTTTTCATCAAATATAATGTAATGCTATTTCGAATTGGGATATTACAGTTTTTTGATAAGTGGAAAACGTTCCCCGCCATCATCCACCAGGTCATTTTCATAGGCCTGCCAAAGCTATCTTTCATTGGATTTCTGAAAGTGCTATCCATGACTCCATAAGCCCAGCGTTCGGGATCGGAATACAAGCCGGATCTAAAATACCGGCCATCATAGCCGGAAAGACCCAATCCTTCCCAAATTGCCGTATCTGAACCCATAACAAGATAGACTTTACCTTTTTCGGTGGCAAAGATCGGAAGCAATAAGAGGATCGCAAGAATAAATGAGAGGATTTTTTTAATTTTCATGTCAGTTCGCCTTTTTACATAACTGTAATGTATTGAATTTTAATCTGAATTTCATGCTATTTTAAATAAGTGCATTTTTTTATTTCAGAACCATATTTACTTTGAACCCTGAAAAGATAGATCCCGGATGTCAATTCTTTGGGATTCCAATTTATCCTATGATAGCCCGCCTGAAAATAAGCTTTGATCTGTTTATCGATCTTTCGCCCGGTGAGATCAAAGAAATCTATCTTCACTTCACCTGCTTCAGCTAAGGCAAAATAGATTTGTGTGCTGGGATTAAAGGGATTCGGATAGTTTTGATAGACTTTAAACTCGATGGGAATCCCAACATTCTCAAGAGAAGTTATAAGATGAAAATCTTTTATAAAGCGAACGGCATCGGCACGAAGAACAACATTTGAGATGTTATTCGTATTCCCGCCATTATCCTGGATACGGACGGTAATCGGTACATCGGCAGGCAGCACATACTCCCCCATCGACCTCCATTGTCCGCTGTTATGGTTCTGATCCACTATCACGGTATCGATCGGCGATCCATCCACGATCAAAATATGATGGGCGTGATCAACGGCATTTTCAGTTTCCGGAATGATAAATTGGACATCGAATGTATCGGCATAGGCCAGTGTCGTGGTAAATTCAGCATATTGTCCATTCGCATGATACCAGGCATAGCGTGTGCTGAGACCATAGCCATTCGCAGAACTTGTATGCCAATCGCCACCGACTTCGACATACCCGCTTTCGTCATCGTTATCCACGACCTTCAAATACGGATAGAATTCAGCGTATATTGATATTGATCTTCTGGGTTCCAGGGGATCATCCGATGTCACGATCAACGAATCCACATAGATACCGATTTGTTCAGAATATAGTCCGAATATAATGTCTTTGGTCTCACCTGCAGGTATGCTAAAGCTGTTTTCGGAGATGATATATGTTTTGGGAGCATTGGTTGAGATGGAAATATTAAGTTCTTCGTAACCTTCGTTGGATATCTCGAATGAATGATAGGATGTATCCTCAATGCTTACATATCCAAGATCAAAATCATGATCTGTCATCACTAGCTTTTTCCCTGGTACTAAGGGTGAAAAACGTATAACATCGAATCCTAGGATCTTATCACTCGATAAATTCTGCAACTTTAAGGTATTACCATTACCTTCTTCAAATTCAAATACGCCCAGGTAGGTCCATTTATTCGTTCCGAACGCATCACCCACCATAAATGTATCATTGTGCGTTGAATTAGTGAAAATGCCTTTAACAGAATAGGTGTCGCTGGTCGGTGCGTGTACATAGGTCTTGTACATACCGGTCGTTTCGACATTTGGTGTAAGCTCCATACTACCAAGCCCGCTTAAACGTCTCGACCCCAAATTCCATAATTGTCCGTAATTATAAGTACTCCACGAGCCGGATATTTCACTGTATTCCGGGTCTTTTTCATCAATAAAGATATCATCGGTTACGAAATCCAAATGCTTAGTCGTTTGATTACCTACACTGTCACATACCGCGACGGATAGCTTTGCCAAAAGGGATGATGTTACCGGTTTTACGGTTTCCCATTCATTTGGACCGCTTATATTACAATCCAGCCTTTCATACTTCTCATAAATTGTCTTGATTACAATAAAAGGACTTTCACGTTGGAAGATCGGTTCATTGCTTGTGATCCTGAAACGAGAATTTCTTCCCTCAACGATCTCATCAACAGTCAATTCAGGTGCAATAGTATCTACCGATCCCATCCATAAGCGCATGGCTTCATTATCACGGCAATATCTGAAATTCACGTCATATTGTGAGGAGAGTGTTGCTAAATTGGAATACATGGCGGCCAGTCCATTTAAAAATGATGATTCTTCGGCCGGATGTCCCCAGACACAGATCATCTGATCATGTCCATTCGCTGCTTCCTGAAACACAGTCGTTAAATACTGCAGAGTCAAACTCTGGTCCTGAAATTGAACGGAACGGATACGCCATTGCTTTAGATCACCTTCGATCTGATAGTTATCAGCATTAGGATGATAAGGCTTAAATTCCAAAGGAGATTCCGACCAATCCACAAACCAACTGGGTTCCTTTTCATCACCCTGTTTAAATGGAGCGGCATTGGAGTAATCGAAGGGCACGTAACGCTCTTCATAGGCCTGCCAGGCGTTATCCATGTAATGCCAACCACTTCTGAAAGAGACCGGAAATACATCGTTTTCCACCAGATATTTACATAATGTTTGTTCGTAATCGTATTCGCTGAGGTTAAAATCCATTCCCTGATTCCAGTAAGAAATCCCATCGCCATCGGAATCAAACCACAGGTAATTATGGTAGTGAATAGATATAACATCATCATTGAGTTTTATGTTTTCCGAGTGATATTTCTGCATTAAATACAAAGCATTATTTGACCGGATCGGTACATTGCAATTAGTTGAAAGATCAAAAACATTGCCTCCCATCATGTACCATGTCAATTTAAAAGGTGTTCCGAAACTATCTTTATTATTTGCTCGATATGCTGTATCCATCACAGTAAAAATACTGCTGGGTGACTCGGCATATAGTTTTGCCTGCCACAAACGATTATCGTAATAATTCAGTCCGCCATAAGGATTGAATGAACAGTCTGTAGCTGCAATGATATAAACAGTCCCTTTTTCCCCTCCAAAAAGCGGAAGGGAGATCATAATTGCTATAATCAAAAGAAGTTTTTTTAGGAACATATCTCTCTCTTTATTACTTGAGATCAGCGATTTTCCAGGGAAGAACGACGGCGTTGGGTTTATTCATTTCATCTTTTACACGCATAAATGCCAGACCCGCGTATTTATCTTGTGATCCTTTCCAGTTCAACCACTCATCAAATTCGGTTTCAAAAGTAGAATAATTGCTTGTGGAGGCTTCCCTGAAATATAATTTGCCTTCTTTTTCAACGATCATCAGCATATGTGCTGAAAATACATTGTCTTTGTTGGCATAAAGCATCGCAACGATATCGCCATTTTTGATGCGATCTTTTATATCTTTCAAATGTTCCATCGGAACATAATCAACCGTAATTGATCTGTCCAATTTGATATAACGCAGATCGTCCATTCCTTTTCCCTTGAAGAAATTCTCATGAGAAATGGTACGGGTCATTTGGGCAGTATATTCACCGCCAACTTTTGCTGAAACATCATCCAATATCCATGCATTTTCGGGTAGCCAGTCGGCCATCGTGTAATGATTCCGGGTTTTCATACCGATCAAGCCGTCTTTGTAGCGTATTTGCTGTAAATTATTAAAGAAATTATCCCAGGAATCAGAAATTGATAAGGCTAAAACATGTTCACAATAAACCATGCAGTTGGTTTCTTGAAAATTGACTAAGGGATAGGTTTCAAGAAGAGCATATGGTCCATCACCCGTTGCGGTCCAACTATATGGGGTCTCAAGGAACATTTCAGAATAAAAATTTATCCTATCGCTTATCGTCATTTTATTTTCTGCATTGACTCTAAGCATTGAATCAATTTCAGCATGGCTCATCTGACCAATAAAAGCCGGTGAAGTTTTGTCTTTTTCTCCACATGAGAGTAAAAGTCCAACTACAATTGTAAAAATGAATATTTTTTTCATAAAGATCCTTTTATGATGATTAGTAGGTAATTTCAACTTCGACGGTATCTAAAATTCCTTTGATAGGTACACTGGGTTTTCTTACAACGACCGTGATCGTCTCAATACCCGAATATTTATCTTTAATTGCCCTTGCGATCACACCCGCAAGCGCTTCGATCAGGTGTTTTTTCTCTTTTGTTACAATATTTTCAATATCGTGGTAAATTGCTTCATAATTAATAGTATCTTCGAGATGATCTGTTGTTGACGCCTTCTTTAGATCGGCACCGATGATAAGATCAACTTCAAAACGAGCTCCAAGTATCTTTTCACTCTCCTCTACTCCATGATACCCATAAAACACCATATTCTTTAATCTTATATAATCCATCTTAACTCCAAGATACAAGAGACAAGAAACAAAAGACAAGTTTCGCGCATCTTATTTGTTACTTCTGCTTTAATCTTATTACTTTATTCTTTAATCTTTCTTACTGCGTCCATTTAAGTTTATTTCTTACAACCGAGAAAAAGTCGTTGTTTACGGAACGTACCAATTTGACTTTATAGGGTGCCTGTTTGATTTTGATTACCGTATCTTTATGAGCAATAATGTCTTGCTGACCGTCAACGCTGATCGTACAACCATCCTCTAATTCTTCAAAACGGATCAATATTTTTGAATCGCCCGAGACCAAGGTAGGACGATTTGAAAGCATATGAGGACAAATAGGATTTATAATAATTGCGCTGATCCCGGGAGTAACGATAGGTCCTCCGCAAGATAATGAATATGCAGTTGATCCGGTTGGTGAAGCAATGATCATACCATCACTTCTAAACGTATTCATATAATCATTGTCAATATGAACATCTAAAGTGATCAATTTTGATGAATGTGAGCGAAATATTACGACATCATTCAACGCATAAAGCAACTCGGGTTCATCGCCTATCTGGGCCTCTAAAACCATCCGTTCATCTAATCGATATTCGCCTTTTAGTATGTCGATCAACCCTTTTTCGTATGTCTGACCGGACAACTCAGCAAGAAACCCCAAACGCCCAAAACGGATACCCAACATAGGAATTTGATTATTACGCATGAGTCTAGCTGCTCTTAAAATAGTTCCATCACCACCGAGAACTATCAACAGATCGCTAATTTTCATCATCGTAAAGATTGATGTTCCATGTGGATAACCGGCTATGTCTGCAAATTCGGCTTCTACGCAAAAATCAATGTTGTTCTTTTTCAGCCAATCAAGAAAACCTCCAAAAAAAGGACTGATCTTTTCAAAATAATTTTTATTGGCAATAATACCTATTTTCATTGAGTTTCCTTTGGATTTAATATTTTTTTCAATATATCAACGGCATCAATAACCGTTTCAACCCGTATACTCCCCTCAATATCCCAAGATCCCAAACTGAGTACAGGCTTATTGTATTGTAAAGTATGACCAATTTCTGACAAAGTACCATATTTACCACTGATCGCAACGGCAACATCACAGGCAGATGCCAGTATCTCATTTCTAGCCAAACCAATACCGGTTGCTATAGGGATTGTTACATATTTATTTGCATCACTGCTATCTATACCGGGTAAAATACCAATTACGATGCCCCCTGCTTCGTTACATCCTTTACTTACTGACTCCATTATGCCACTTCTGCCGCCACAAAGCAGGATCCATTTATTTTCAGCAATGGCCTTGCCTAATAATTCGGCATTTTTTAAAGCTTCGGCGTCAGCAACCCTGCCACCGAACACTGATATCAATTTTGGATAATGTTTATCATTTAACATTTTAGAAGTTAACATTTTATTTAATACATGTAAAGCGGGAATACGGAAAAGATGTTAGAATATTAATGTAATTTTCTATTTCAAGTAGAGCATTTTTCCCATCTCATTCTGTCCTTCAACCTGAAGTTTATAGATATAACAACCGCTGGCATGAGATGCGGGAGTCCAGGTTACCCTATAATAACCTGAAGCTTGTATCCCATCTACCAGTACGTCGATCAATTCACCTCTGATGTTATAGACTTCAAGCCGCGCATGCAGATCTAAACCAAGCTCATAACTAATGGTTACAGATGGATTAAAAGGATTCGGATATGCTGGATGTAAAATGAAATTCTCTTTAATTGCATTGAGTTGTTCTTCATGATAGATTGAAGTAGTACCTGGATAGCTCAATCGCAGATCATCCACATAAAGTGTACCTTCTTGTACCCCGGTCTTCAATTTGATATATATTTGTTTAATTTTTATTGGATAAACTGCATCGATCGTAGAAGCGTCAATAAATAATGTTTCATAATTATCTGCATTATTAATATAACTTGATTGATATACCGTAAAGGTATTTCCAAGTGCATCTTCCAAGATAATATACAAACGATGGTTGAGTCCGTCACTTAATACGTCAATCATGATAAGTTGCGGAATACCAGGGACTTCTATATCTTTATTTAAGTATATTTTTCCACTGTCAGTTGTTTTGTAATTGATCTGGATCGCCTTTGATCCATTAACACCGTCAGCTCGATTTACAATTGATAAATGCGTATTTAAGGTATCAAGATTATCGCCCGTAAGTGTCCAGCCATTTAAGTTTTCCATTGGGTCCAGAGAACATTCTCCCTCTCCAAGATAAACCGTAACATCCGTTGAATCATATTGATTGCCATAATGAGCATAGACTGTTGTTTTTCCTGCAGATTTCCCCTTAAAAATTCCGTTCCCATTTATTGTACCAATTATCGAATCCGAAACGGAATATTCAAATACACTATTTTCAACAGCCACAGTATCACCATTATCAATTACACCTTTAACATTATATTGTATTGTTTTATTGGTATCTGTTAAGGCATTCGCCGGAGAAATAATGATCGGATCCAAGCTTATTGTTTTTACATACATAGAATCTGTGACGGTTCCATTCAAATCCACATATACATAGCCGTTTACACCCTCACTAGAAGCAGTAAATGTAAAATCTCCCTGTTCACCCTGAACAAGTCCTATTGAAGGATCGCAGTTTAATTGTACTTCGCCCCAATTGCTGATCGTTTTAGGATTATAATTCACATCCCAGCCCGATGCCATAAAGTCAAATGATTTTTTTCTGTAAATACGCATTGTGTCCAATTCGATCTGTACGATCGAAAGTACTTCTTCAGGAGCGCCTGAATAAATTGCACAACAATTGCGTACAGGACGCTCATAGCCATCAGAAGGAGAATTAACGAGATCATCTCCAACGATCATGACAGAAGATCCTCCTCCATCAAAATTCATAGCCCGCCAGGCCCCAAGATCTATCATTATGTCAGCAAGATCAACAAGATTTATTCCAATACTGCTTGTTTGTCTTCCATCCACAACGACGAAATACATCTTAGTTGTGTCTTCATTAAATCCAACTGCTGTTCTCGGATGAAGGTCTGTAGCGAAACTGCCGCTACCATTTTCATTTCTATATCCGCTAATGGCATAATTAATGCCATTTCGAACAAACATAGGGAATCCGCCAATTAAATGTTTAAGCGGTTGCACCATATCTAGATAATTAAAAGAAACACCAGCCAGACTTAGATCTTCGAAGGCACGCATCAATAGCAAAACATCTACAGTATCGCCCAAAATATAATTGCTGCTTAAAAATGTGGCTGCTGTTCCATTTCCCGATAGGACAGCACTTTCCGTACCTAAACTCATATTTCCGCTGCTGCTTAAGGTCTCCATTATACAAAGCATATTTTCATTTACTTTCCAGCCGTCAATAGGGCGAATACGGACTTCCACTCCACCGCTTGTGCCCGTTGAACTTCCTTTATAATGATTAAATAGTAAAAGTTCATCCGTTCCTCTGTTAGCATTAATATCATCAATATCTAATGTATTACCGTTGATCGAGATCTGTCCTTCGAACTTATTACAAGATATCGTCGGCATTTTATTATCATCAATACTCAACGCGGACCAATAAACAGGGTTATCGGGTGATAATTTTTCCAGTTTGGTTATTTTACCATCAACAACACCGGCATTTGTAGATGTATAATCCGGTTCATAGAAATCTCCGTTCGTTGCCCCGACAAGTCGATAATTAGTTGTTTCTTTTGCTGAAGCCATTACACTGGGTTTTTGAAGTCCGCCCCCGTCAATAGCGCGTAAAACAAGCGCAGGATTTTGAATTTCCATTTCAAGTACATAGATCATCCATGGTTTTGATGGCGCTTCCATACTCCTTTGGATTACTCCGGGTGCTACCTGACGGACACGCGTTGTAATTATTTCAGGTAACTCTGCATAAATGACTTGTGTTAACAATGTCGATATCATAATAAATAAAATAGTAATACGGGATTTTTTCATATTAGTCCTCATTTCATTAGTATTAATGCGTGAAATTAAAACGAATAGTCAGTAAAAACAAATAGTGTTTTAAGAATAAAAACTTATAGATGTGCTTTTAAATATTTTTTGGCTAGTCTGAAGAATTCCAAAGCTTCTGTTGTCTTATAATCGGGATAGGTCCACGGCAAAGCACCATATTCATTACCTTTAGCGATCAGTGTACACTCCGCATAGATCCCTTCAGCAAGATAAGTGCGATGAGAAAATGCCTTTGTTGTTAATAACGAAAGTTGATATAGGGTTAATGAACCGGGATCAATATTCACTGTCCTTTTCCCGTTTATTGAATATTTATTTTCTATGGCTTGAGATTCCAATTTATACCTGTAAAAATTTTCCAGGGAAACAGGTAATGAGAAAACATAGAATTTCTTTAGGAGGTTATTTCCCATCTCTTCACGATAGTATTGGCTGAAAGAAGAAAAATCAAGGGGACCCAACTCTCTTTCGATCTTACCGTAAAATCTGCACAATAGCTTTTCCAACTCACCGAAAAGGGCAGGATCATTAACAGTAATGGCTTGGAATAATAAAACTTCTTTGGGTATTTTGATCATATTGATAAGATATGAGATTTTTATATTTTCGAAAAGGATTTAAATTAGAAATAACAACTAACACATTAAAATTTAACTTTTTAAATAGATTCTAATATGTTTCGAATTTCTCTATGGATTAAAGTACGGGCGGGTCTTGACCCGCCCTCTATTCTGAAGGGCGACTCTAGAGTCGCCCCTACATTTAAGCAAAATATCTTATTATCAATTTTTTTTAACCTTCTCGACTCTTCTTCTTCCGGCTTTCCGGCAACAAAACCGCCAACACAAACAACACCAGCGCAATGGACGCAAAAACTAAATATAATTCTCTATACCGCGCAAATTCATGTGTTTGATATTCCTGGCGATCCCCATGAAGAATGTGATCATAGATGTCTTCAATAGGATTTCTGGCGGCTCCGAGACGATAATAACGCCCATTGGTCAAAGCAGCTATCTCTTTAAGTGTATTTTCCTGTAATACTGTTGTTATGACGCGGTCATTACTGTCACGCATATAATCGACCATTTTCCCCTGTGAATCATAAATGGGTATTGTCGAACCTTTCAGCGTTCCAACACCCAAAGTATAAATTACGACATGTTCATCTGCGGCGCGCTGGGCAGCCTTTTCGATGTCTTGTTCATGATCTTCGCCATCACTTATTAAAATAATTGCTTTATATTGCTGATTTTCTTTCGGAAAAGCATTCAATGCGGTATGAATGGCATCTGAAAATGCCGTTCCCTGGACGGGAAGGAGGTCGCTTCCCATCATTTCCAGCATCATGCTCGCAGTTCGATAATCGGACGTGATGGGACATTGCAAATAGGATACACCTGCAAAAGCGATCAAGCCTATTCGGTCACCTTTTAAAAGCGTGATCAATCGCTTTACTTCATATTGGGAACGCTCCAGACGTGATGGTTCGATATCTTTTGCCGTCATACTCCGTGATAGATCAAGCGCCACAATAACATCCATTCCTTCCTGTTTTAGCTCTTTTAAACCCGATCCTACTCGCATTCCGCTTAAGGAAAAAATGATAAATACTAAAGCTGTAAGTAATAATATTTTTTTTACACCCCGCAATGAACGTTGATCTTCAGGATAAAGTCTCGGTATCATGATGGGATGAATGTGTTTTTCAATTTCTTGTTTTCTTTTTTTGCTTATTATACGGTCCAATATCCAAAAAAGAGGAATTATCAAAAGGAAATATAAGATGTAAGGATGGGAAAAATTCAGCATCAGGCCGTTCTCCAGAAAATATATTTAATAATAAATGCAAGCAAAGCTAAAATAAGTGAGATCAGAACAAAAATATAATAACGTTCATCCCAATTCATGTATTGTCTGGCGTTGATCTCGGTCTTTTCAAGTGAGGATATCTCTTCCCAAACTTCTTTGAGTTTTTCTTCAGAATCGGCTCGATAAAAGCGACCGCCCGTCTCCTCTGATATCGAACGAAGTAATCTGTCATTTAAAGGCGGGATACGCTGAGTAAAGAAGCCTTGTTGTGTAACTCCCCCGCTTCCGGCCATACCAATTGTATAGATCCGTATATCAAAATCAGAAGCAAAGCTTGCAGCCGTCATCGGGTCAATATCACCGGCATTGTTCTCGCCATCAGTCAATAAGATAATAACCTTGCTTTTAGATTCAGTATCTCTCAAACGATTGATGCAATTGCTTATAGCCAGTCCAATCGCGGTACCATCCAGTGACTGAGGGACGATCTCCATATCGGATATCAATTCCTCCACAATGTCATAATCGGTCGTTAGAGGGCACTGCAGGAAGGATTCTCCCCCAAATACGACAAGACCAATGCGATCCTGTTGTCGGCCGGCGACAAAATCGCGCGCAACGGCTTTTGAGGCTTCCAAACGATTGGGTTTAAAATCATTCAATTGCATGGAACCTGAAATATCCAAGGCCAGCATAATGTCAATACCATTTTTTTTAATATCGCGATTGACATTCCCCAGCTGTGGTCTTGCTATTGCAAAAACAAGCAGAATGGCCGATAAAAGTATTAATATTTCAGGGATCAATACTTTATAGTAAAAATGTGAATTATGTCGACTAAACGATGCAGTTGTCCCAATGCGCAATGCATGTCTTTTTTTAAACTGATAGAAGTAAGCACTAATAAATAGTGCTACAACGGGAATCAATAAAAAAATTAAATATGGATAAGCAAATCTAAACATGGTTCCTAATTTTTCATTCTTTTTTCAATTACGTCACTCATAAACCACAAAAGAATATCAGCAATCTCCTTATGAAGTTCTTCCTGCGTACGCTTTTCTTCATGCAGAAGTTCCAGTGAATGTCCGGTATTGGGGATCATCATAAGATGTGCATAAGGATTTAAAGCCCCCATCAGCAATTCCAGCATCCCACGATCGGCAAATTTATCCTCCGAACCACTGATGAACATCATTGGTTTCTTAAGTTTGAACAAAGATTTACGAGTAAAAGGTATCCTTATAACCGGCAAATGGAGGGGATATGTGAGAAATGCGTATCCTGCGGCTTCAACATTTTCCAATTGCGATGCAATAATAGCACTTAATGATTTACCGCCAATGAACAGGAATTTAGTATCAGGTAATTCGCTTCTGACATCATCAAGCACTGCTTGATATGCTATTTTGCATTTTCTCCGGGATATTACGCGCGTCACATGCTCGGTAAAAGGATAATTAAAACGGACAATATTTACATTTTCTTTTGGAAAATAATCCTTCAAGTAAATAAATAAGTCAATATTCATGTCATTGAATTTACCATGACCAAGAATAATAGTAACATCTGAAGGTTTGTCGGGCAAATGATAATCTATGAGTAATTCGGATTTTTTATACGGATAGATAATATTCTGGATCTTTTTCATTCATCATCCTCGTCAACGGGATCATTTTCTATTGATCGTAAATGATCAAGATATTCCGGTCCCGCAAATACTTCTCTGGCTTTTGATCCATTACTGGGTCCAACAATGCCCGCTTCCTCCAATTCATCAATTAATCTTCCGGCACGGCTGTAACCTACTTTTAATCTGCGTTGCAACAAGGAAGCAGAACCTTGCTGATGCAGAATGACCAATTTCATAGCTTCATCAAATAAAGCATCATTTCCCCCGTTGACATTCCCCGTACCATTGATTTCATCTATTGGTTCAGGTTCAATTGCCGTAGGAAGAATAAACTCATCTTCATTTTTCGGTTGGCGTTTAATATGCGACAGTACTTTTTCAATTTCTTCAAGAGTCAAATATGCATTATGTATTCGAATAGGTTGCGGTCTTCCCGGAGGTAAAAATAGCATATCTCCCTTACCCAAAAGCATTTCGGCTCCACCTGTATCCAAAATAGTTCTACTGTCGATACGTGTTGCAACATTAAAAGCTATACGGGCGGGAATATTTGAACGGATTAATCCGGTGATAACATCGACAGAAGGCCGCTGAGTTGCAATAACCAAATGAATACCAACCGCACGGGACATTTGTGCCAATCTCTGAATAGGAAGCTCAATATCCGTTCGAGTAGCCGGATTTGACATCAGATCGGCTAACTCATCAATAACAACGACAATGAAGGGCATAATAGGTTCATTAAGTGCCTTCATTTTAGCATTATATTCATAAATACTTCTTACTGTAATAGATGCTAATTTATCATAACGGGAATCCATCTCTACCAAGGCAGAACGAAGAGCTAAGATCGCATTTTGAGCGTTGGTAATAACATATTCGTCAATATCCACAGATGTGATCAAATGGTATGGTTCCAGGGCTTTATAAATAGAGAGCTCGATCTTTTTGGGATCAATAAGAATAAATTTTACTTCTTCCGGGGTTGCACGATATAAGATGGACATGATGATCGTGTTGATACAAACCGATTTCCCGGAACCGGTGGTACCTGCTACTAAAAGATGCGGCATCTTATCCAACTCAAAGATATAAGGAATACCTTCTGCAGTTTTACCAACGGCAATGGATAAAAGGCTTTTGCTTTCTCTGTATTTTTTAGAATTCACAATTGAATGGAAATAGATCATTTCGGGGTCATTATTCGGTATCTCCACTCCCACGACCGTACGCCCCGGAATTGGAGCAATTATTCGTACATGTTTCGCGGCCATTACACGTGCAATATCATTTGATAAGTTCGTAAATTTATTGACTCTTACACCTTCACCCGGGGCAACCTCATACAATGTGATCACCGGTCCGGGCAAAATACGGACTACTTTCCCATCAACGCCATATTTGGGTAAGGTTTCGGTTAAAAGTGTCGCTTTTCTTTGTAATTCCTCTTCATTGTATGAAGAAGAGATAGGCGCTTCTATCAGCAGATCTGTAGAAGGTAAAATATAGGGTTTATTATCAAATACTTGCTTTTTAGAGGGTCTTTCGTTTTTCGTAACGGGTGTTGTTGTTATTCGCGGTTTTACAATTGCTTTAATGGGGGCCGATTTAGGATCTTCTGTTTGTTCAGTCTCCGGTAATGGTTTTCGAATCGCATCCAGAATATCACCCGGTGCATCAATAATCTTTTTATGTTCTTTTATCTTTTTCTTTTTTATTCGAGGTTCTTTTTTTGTTTTTACCGGTCTCATCTCTTCAGGTAGGTCAGCTTTCTTGACTCTTTTACCATTTTTAAGGCTTCGAATAGGTGCTGTCAGACTAAAGCGGAAGAAACCGCTTATAAGGATTAAAATAGAAGTGATGATAATAATAATTGAAGGTGCAACTCCGATCCAATCCGATAAAAGATAAGCGATTGAGCCTCCAACTAATCCGCCCGGAATAAATCCCGATGAATATTGCAGTCCGGTTTCAGCAACTTTATCGATCGAAAAAAGAATACTAAGCAGAAAAATCAATCCAAAAGAAAACCATGTCGATCTCTTCAGTATTTTCTTATCGATCTTGAAGAGTACAAAAACTCCCCAGGCAAGCAGAATAGGAATAAAGCCCCATGCAAAGTAACCCACACCCAATTTGATCAGAAAATATGAAATAAATACGCCTGCAATGCCCATGGAATTATCGATCAATCCATGATGATTCATCAACAACTCATCACGTTCTGAATAAGAAGCCAAACTGAGTGTAAATAAAACCGATACGACGATCAGAATAAGTCCAAGAACTTCAATTTGTCTGTTTGATAATAAGGGTTTTCTATTCTCTTGCACCACATACCTTTATTTTTAAGTTAAAAGGTACGCTTTTTCAATTTATAGGTCAAGCACTAGTTATGAGTTATGAGTGATAAGTGATGAGTTATGAGTGGCCCGAAGAGGGTTCGGGGTTCGGAGTTCAGAGTAGAGTTTGGGAGTGTGAAAAATAACTCCGGGTTAATCACCTGCCCACAGACGCTTCGGGATCGAGAATGGTATGAGTTCAAAACATAGGTAACAGAAAAATGTCAGAACATCGGTAACACTTTTGCAAATTTCGGCATAAACAAAGGAGTAAGATTTATGCCGTGGAAGGAGCAAAATGTAATGGAATCCCGACAAGCATTTAT
>JAIPIT010000038.1 GCA_021734505.1 Fidelibacterota bacterium
TATTTTAAGCGAAGATAGCAAGGTCAGCGTTCCGATCTATTCCCGTATAAGTTATACGGGCAAGATCTTCAAACAGGAAAAGTACTTTCCCACATGGAAGATCCCGGAAGATCATCCCCTGGTACAAGCCGGCGTACAGACACATATCGCGTTGTTTGGCGAAGCTCCACGTATCGATAAATGGACCTTTTCAACCAATGGTGTTGCGCTCTGCGGCAAACACAAGATCCCCTGTATCGGCTTTGGTCCGGGAAATGAGATCTATGCTCACGCGCCTAATGAGAAAGTGCCGATAGAGCATCTTGAAAAGTGTACTGCGTTTTACGCCGCATTGCCCTATGTATTAGAAGAAAAATAATTTTGTAGATAAAAGGAAATTTAATGAAGAACAAAGATTTTAAAGGGAAGCATTTTATTACACTCCAAGATTGGAGAAAAGAAGAGATCGACCATGCTTTGGATCTTGCCGGAAAATTGAAAAAGAAATATTACGACTGGAAGCCTCATCGCATGCTCAGAGATAAAACTTTGTTTATGATGTTCTTTGAACAATCGACAAGAACCCGGAATTCCATGGAAGCGGGCATGACTCAATTAGGCGGACATGCCCACGATCTTACGCCGGACAAGATGCAATTGTCCCACGGTGAATCCGCTAAAGATACCGCGATGGTCTTATCAAGAATGGGTCACGGAATTGCTTGTAGAAATTGCTTCTATGGAATCGGAAACAAGTATCTAAATGAACTTGCCGACAATTCAAGGATCCCGATCATGTCATTGCAAGATGATCTTTATCATCCCATGCAGGGACTTGCCGATCTGATGACGATCCAGGAATATTTTGGTAAAGATCTAAAAGATATCAAGATCGCAATTTCTTGGGCTTATGCAACATCCCATGCAAAACCTTTGTCGGTTCCCTTATCACAGATCTTACTTTTTCCTCGTTATGGCATGGATGTCACCGTTGCCGCACCGAAGGAATTTCCATTACTTAAAAATATTGTCGATACAGCACAAAACAACGCAAAAGAAAATGGCGGAAAGCTCACCTTTGTTGATGACATGGATGCCGGGTTCGAAGATGCCGATATTGTTATTCCCAAGAATTGGGGTGGCTTTGGCAATTATATTTTTGATGAGTACAATGCGAATGAGGCAGAATGCATGAAAGAAATGAAAGCCAATCTAGAAAAGCATAAAAGCTGGATCTGTGACGAACGCCGTATGGGTCTTGCTAA
The DNA here is from genome assembly GCA_021734505.1 of Fidelibacterota bacterium. GTDB lineage: Bacteria > Fidelibacterota > Fidelibacteria > Fidelibacterales > Fidelibacteraceae > M50B103. Next base: position 1,245 of record JAIPIT010000038.1, read on the forward strand.
AAAAGGTGTAAAATACATGCATGCGCTACCTGCCGATCGCGGAAATGAAGTAACGCCGGGCGTTATAGATAGTCCGGCCGCCATCATTTACGATGAAGCCGAGAATAGATTGCATACGGCGAAAGCAATTATGGGCTTAACGATGTAACTCACCCGTCATCCTGAAAGATTTACGAAGTAAATCTGTTCAGCCCGGAGGGTCGCGAAGCGAGATCTGGTGGAAAAGAAGATCAATAGTTGATAGTTGAGAACTAATAACGAAGAATTAAAATGTCAGTACAAAGTAAATATGTTTGTTCAGAATGCGGGAAAGAATTTGAGATCACACCGGAGTTTATGGTTTGTACGGTTTGCAGTCAAAAGCAAAAAGATGACAAACCATTAAAGGGGATCCTGGAAGTTAAATATTCAGCGGAAGGCCTTTATGATATTGAAGAATTACTTCCACTTGAGCAAAGCTGGATACCGGATCTTCCTGTGGGGTTTACACCACTCTGGACAGCAGAATATCTTGACGATCACAAACAATTATATTTGAAAGATGACACATCGAACTTAACGGGTTCATTTAAAGACAGAGCGTCGATCCTGGTGGCGGCCTTTGCAAAAAAACATAATATCAAAGAGATCGTTTTAGCTTCAACGGGAAATGCCGGATCATCCATGGCCGGTATTGCAGCGGCATGTGGGCTTAAAGCCACAATATTTTTACCCAAAAATGCACCAAAAGCAAAAATGGTTCAGGCCTTACAATATGGTGCTAATGTTATTTCGGTTGATGGTAATTATGACTTGGCTTTTGACCTGTCGTTGGAATACTCCAAAAAGCACAAATTGCTCAGTAGAAATACCGCTTATAATCCACTGACAATAGAAGGTAAAAAATCGGTTTCAATCGAACTTTTTAAGCAGCTCGGGGATGCCCCCGATTACGTCTTTGTACCGGTTGGTGACGGCGTTATTTTAAGTGGTGTTTATAAGGGGTTCAAAGATCTTCTCCAATTCGGCTTTATAGAAAAGATGCCGACTGTTGTTGCTGTTCAAGCTGAAGGCTCAGCCGCCATTCATGACGCACTTCAGGACGGGAGTTTTAAAAAAGTGGATGCTTCGACCCTTGCTGATTCCATTGCCGTTGATGTTCCGCGATGCGGGTATTATGCTTTGAAGCAATTGCAAAAATATGCGGGTCAATCCGTTTTGGTTTCAGATGAAGAAATATTAATGGCTCAAAAAGAATTATCCGAGAAAGCCGGGCTCTTTGCCGAACCGGCAGCAGCAGCGTCCTATGCCGGATATAAGAAGACGAAAAAAGCCATAGATCGGGATGCGAAGGTCGTTTTACTTATAACCGGAACGGGATTAAAAGATATTGATGCTGCAAGCAGAATGCTTGAATTTCCACAGGAACATGTTAAAACGATAGAGGATATTTAATGAGTGTGTGTGGTGTAATTCTTGCTGCGGGATATTCCTCGCGAGTCGGTGATTTTAAGCCGGCCCTGAATATATTTGGCAAGAGCATTTTACAAAGAAGCATTGAAAGTATGTCTGACCTCTGCGGACAAGTCATCGTTGTGGGTGGTCATGAAATTGAAAAAATAATTGAGATCGTGGGCGATATTTCCAAAGTAAAGATCGTCAAAAATGAGCATGTGGAATTGGGGATGTTTTCCTCTGTGAGAGTTGGTGTTGCTCACGTAAATGCCGATCGCTTTTTCGTTCTTCCCGGAGATCAGCCGGTCGTGAGAAAATCAACTTTTGAAACACTACTTGAAAAAGGTGGTGATATTATCATTCCGCGATTCAAAGGTAAAAAGGGACACCCCGTATTGTTCTCCGCACACTGCATTTCTGAGATCCTTGCCTTACCCGATACCGCGATCCTGAGAAATTATATTCACAGTAAAAAGGATGTAAAGATTCTCGATGTGGATGATCCGGGGATTGGCATGGATGTAGATACATCCGAAGACTATGAAATAATTAAAGAGTACTATAAACAACATTTTATAAAATATTAACGAGTTAAGTCAGTGAAAGAATCTATCAGCACATCTGTTTTACGCGTGGATTCCCGAAAGAAGATCCGGGGAGAAGCCGAGTATATCTCCGACTGGAAATTCGAGAATATGTTATACGCAAAAACTGTTAGAAGCACAAAGGCAAAAGCAAAGATCACCGCGATAAAACTTCCGGACATTCCAAAAGATTACTATGTGGTAGATAGGAATGATGTGCCGGGAGTGAACAGGATGCGGACCGTGGTTTCGGATCACCCGATCTTTGCCGAAGAGGATGTTCAGTATATAGGACAGCCCATTTTGCTGGTTGTAGGACCTGATAGAGAGATCATTTATAAGATCGTATCACAAATCGAGATCAAATATCAGGAAGAAGAGGCACTTTTCACACTGGAAGAGGCAGAAAAACGATCGACTGTTTTCACCGATTACAATTATAAAAAATCCGACCCGAAAAAAGCTTTTGAACAAGCTGTCAGGATCATTGAAGATGAATATTCAACCGGGTATCAGGAACATGTCTATCTTGAACCACAGGGAATCGCAGCAGAATATAAAGATGATACTCTTTTTGTCTATGGCTCTATGCAATGCCCATTCTATGTGAAAAATGCATTGCTGGAAACCATGGCGTTACCGGAAGAAAAGATACGGGTGGTACAAACCGTGACCGGTGGGGCATTTGGCGGAAAAGAAGAATTCCCCTCGCTGAACGGCTGTCATGTTGCAGTGGCAACACATAAAACCCGTCAACCTGTCGTGATGATCTATGATCGCGATGAAGACATTCTTTGTTCTACTAAACGACATCCATCTATTACCCGCTTTAAAGCCGGATTGGATGAATATGATCAGATCATAGCCCTGGATATAGACGTTTTATTAAATGCCGGTGCCTATAATGGACTATCTCCTGTTGTGCTTCAACGGGCTATTTTCTCGGCGACGAATGTTTATAATATTGAACATCTCAATGTTCGCGGCAGAAATTTCATGACAAACCTGGTCCCATCCGGTGCGTATAGGGGATTTGGCGCACCACAAACTATCTTCGGCATTGAAATGATGTTTCAAGATATTGCATTGATACTTGGCATTGATCCACTTGAATATAAAATGAGGCATTTGCTAAAACAAAATGATCCTACCTGTACCGGCGGCAGTATCCATGAAGAAGTAAAGATGAAAGAGATCGTTCAGAAAGCGGTCGAGCAGTCGGATTATTACAACAAACTTAAGACCAATAAAAAATATCAGGGCATTGGGATTTCTTTATTTTTGCATGGCTGCGGTTTCACCGGAAAAGGCGAAACGCTTATTAAAGGAAAGATCATTTTACAGAAGAATAAAGATGTTGTAATTCTCAAGGTTTCCAGCGTGGAAATGGGACAAGGTGCCGAAACGGTTTTGCCAAAGATCGTTGCGCACACACTTGATATTCCCATTGAGAAAGTGATATATGAAACGGTGGATACCGGACTTATTCCCGATTCGGGACCAACCGTGGCATCTCGAACCACGATGATCGTCGGTGGACTATTGCGTGAGTGTGCCTTGGAAATGAAAGCCCGCTGGGATGAAGCCGAGACATTTGAGGTCAGTAAAATATATAAACACCCGGATTTTTTGCACTGGGATGACGATACCTTTCACGGCGATGCTTACCCCGTACATTCATGGGGGGCCAATGTGGCAGAAGTTGAGATCGATCCAATTACATATGAATTAACGATCAAAAAGATTACGGCAGTTTTTGATGTTGGTGTTCCGATTGACGAGCGTGCATTGATAGGGCAAATGCAGGGTGGGATTGTTCAGGGAATCGGTTGGGCAACGATCGAAGTCATGAAAACAGCCAACGGGAAATTGATCCAAAAGAACCTGACAGATTACAAAATCCCGACCTCCATGGATGTGCCGGGCATTGACTGCGATTTTGTTTTGAACCCCTACGAGTTCGGACCCTTTGGTGCGAAATGTGCAGGCGAATTATCTTTTGTGGGGTCACCGCCTGCCGTTGCGGCTGCCGTTGAGAATGCTTTGGGAAAACCAATAAAAGATATACCCATTACACCGGAAATGCTCATGGAGATAGATAATGATCATTGAGTTTACACTAAATAATGAAAAAGTCAAGATGGATGTAGAGCCTACAATGCGAGTCCTTGACCTGCTCCGAAACGATCTGGGAATGAGCAGTGTAAAGGAAGGGTGTGGTGAAGGCGAATGCGGCGCCTGCGTTATTCTTGTCGACGGCAGGGCTATGAATTCGTGTATGCTTCCCGCAGGTGCTATTGTGAACAGATCGATAGTTACACTGGAAGGATTTAAACATACGGAACAGTTCAAGGTTATTGAGGCGGGACTTCTAAAAGCGGGCTCGGTTCAATGTGGTTTTTGCACGCCGGGCTTTGTGATGGCGATAGAATCTTTATTGAACCAGAACCCCGATCCGACAGACGAAGAGATCAAAGAAGGGCTATCCGGAAATCTCTGTCGTTGCACGGGATATAATATGATCATCAAAGGCGTTCGTCTGGCGATAGAAAAGGGGGCCGGACTATGGTAAAGGCATATCGCCCCAATACATTAACAGAAGCGCTGGAAATTTTATCAACAGAGAAATGCACCATCATGGCAGGTGGAACGGATCTGATGGTTCAGCGGGCCAGAGGTTCGGCCGTACTGCCGGGTTTTGATCGTCCATTGATGTTCGTTGGACATTTGAAAGAATTACAAAAAATCTATCAAGATGAAGAAGGGATCCACATAGGTGCGGCAGCTATTTTAACCGATATGATGGAACATGAATTGATCCCCGGAATCTTCAAAGAAATGATCGGTCAAATGGCCTCACCGCCAACAAGGAATATGGCAACGATCGCAGGTAATATTTGCAACGCATCTCCCGCAGGAGATACGCTTCCTTATTTGTATGCAGTAAATGCACAGATCGTATTACAAAGTACCGACCAAAAAAGAATAATTGCCACTAGAGATTTTATCATATCGCCCAAAAAAACATGTATAAAACCCGATGAAATTCTTGTGAAAATTATTATTCCCGCAAAAGAATATAGCAATAATTATTATCGTAAATTAGGCCAACGAAAAGGTATGAGCCTGACCAAAGTCTCATTGCTCGGAATGGCAGATGTTGTAGACGGTAATATCCTTGATCTGCATATAGCGCTAGGTTCCGTTGCGGCAAGTATCGTTCATTCACCGAAGATAGAAAAAAGCATGATTTCCAAAAAAGCGGGTGAAATAAAAGAAATGGCAGAAGAAATTGTTAAGCAATATGCAGACTTAATTAGACCAATTGATGACGCAAGATCAACAGCGATCTATCGCAAGAAAGCAAGTTTAAGACTGATAAAAGATTTTATGGAAAATATATCTCAGGAATAAATTAAATGAATAATATGGAGAGCAATAAAATGAAAAACACAGTAAAAACCATTCAAACCATTATCCTTATGGGCGCACTATGGGGAATTTGCGAAGCCAGTTTCGGCTACGCATTACATTTTTTGCCATACGGCTTTTCGGGAATGTTCATGTTCCCGATCGGGATGTATTTTATGGTCAATGCTTACAAGCAAAGCGAAAGCAAGAACGCCGTGCTTTGGGTTGGGTTGATCGCTGCATCCGTCAAATTTATTGACCTGTTGTTGCCGACACGCTCACCTATGACCGTGATCAATCCGGCGACTTCCATTATTCTGGAATCATTGGTGGTATTTGCCTTTGTCAAAGTTTTCAACAGCAAGAAGGTAGTTGCATCTTCTTACCTTATCGGCTTAAGCTGGATCCTGTTATTCACCTTAACCCAGGCATTGATCTTTAAGCCGGAAAGCGGACTTTATACACTTCCGTTTTTACAGGTAGTTTTGTTTCTGCTGATGAATGCGCTTGTCAGCGGTTCGATCATAATGATCTATCTGAAGAATGAAAATAAGATCAGCTTGAAAATAAGCTCCAGAAAACTATCATTTGCTTTGCCTCTTATAGCTATGCTTCTTGCACTAAGCATGGAGTATGCAAATTCGCTGATCTTTTAATGAACTTATTGAACAGGTTGATTTCAGACATTGAGGAAGTAAAAATAGAAGAGGTCATTGTTGGCGTACATTCCGTATTGGTAAAAACAATAGAGGCCAGCGGGATCGCCAGCACGATCAAGTATTGCGGTCACAATGTTAATGTTGCCCGTGCAGGCAATTTGGAAGATCTGACCTTGAAAGAATTGGCGGAGTATGCCCTTTCTGATAATTTACTGGAAGCCTCGATAGGAATGGCCGCGATCAATTGCGGACTCAGTCAAACGATCGGGGTGAACAGGAATGTCAATGCAAAAAAGATCATTCTTGAAAAAGGTAAAAACAAGGTGTTGGGCATTATCGGACACTTCCCTTTTTTGGATGGGCAAAAAGATCATTTTAAAGCATGTTACATTTTTGAAAAATCCCCCCACGAAGGAGATCTCAAAGAATCCGACATTCCGGAATATCTTCCAAAAGTTGACGTGGCAGCGATCACCGGCACATCGATCACGAATCACACCTTTGACGGCATAAGAGAAAATCTCCCGGCAAACAGCTATAACATCATACTCGGTCCATCCACCCCGCTCTCTCCAATCTTGTTTGAATATGGAATGGATATGGTGTCCGGGACACGTGTTGAAGATTACGATCTTGTAAAAAAGTATGTCTTACAGGCAACTCCAACTCGACACTTGCAGGGCGTGAACATGATCAGTTTATTTAAAGAGGATTATCAGTGAAAAGTATCTATACGGAAATATTAGAACTGGCCGAAGGCGGCTGTAGTGGTGTTCTGGTGACGGTAACAGCCAAAGAAGGCTCAGGTCCAGCCGTAACCGGCACCAAGATGATCGTGTATCCGGATGGAAAAATATCGGGAACTGTCGGCGGTGGAAGCATTGAAAAAATGGCCATTGAAAAAGCCCTGACGATATTCAAAACAAAAGAGAATACAAGCGAAGAATACAATATGAACGAACCGGGTCACGGCACGGATACCGGCATGATCTGTGGCGGCTCGGCGACATTGTTCTTTGAATATTTTGCACCAAAAAAATACGTCTACATTTTCGGAGCCGGTCATATTGGTCGCGCCTTAAGTTACCACTTGAAACAATTGAATTATCATATTTGCCTGATCGATGATCGTGAAGATGTATTAAAGCAAGTCCCCGATGCCGATGAAAAAATTCACGCAGCATTTGTTGATGCGCTAAATAATAGATCTGTAGAAAAGAATGCCTTTTTTATTATTGCGACCTATCAACACAAATATGACGGTGTGGTCCTGCATAAAATTTACGGCTCCGATTGGAAGCCAAAATATGTGGGCATGGTATCTTCGCGAACAAAACAAAAGCTGATGACCGAAGAACTTCTAAAGCAATATCCCGATGCAAACTTAGATGTATTTTATACACCTGCCGGATTAAATATCGGCGGTACGTTGCCACACGAAATAGCCATATCGATCATTTCGGAAATGCAGACTGTGGCGAACGATAAAAAGATAAAGCATCTGCGAGATTAATATGATCACCATTATCACCGGGGATATTGATTCCGGGAAAACACGCTATTTAAAAAAGCTCTATGACAAGGATGCAAAGGGTGATGGAATATTGTCATTAAAGCACTATGAAAACGGGCTTTTTCAAGGATATGATCTTTTTCATCTTAAGAGCGGAGAGCAAGAAGCATTTATCAGGCTGAAAACACAGCTTCCCGAAAACTGGGAAGAGAAGTACGATATTGGGAAATTCTCCTTTTCGGAAGAAGGTTTTATGTTTGCAGAGGAGGTATTGAACAACATAGAGACTGGACCGGTATATATAGATGAGATCGGCCCCCTTGAAATTTGGGGAAAAGAGGGATTCTATAGCATTCTTAAAGAACTGATCAATAAACATACAGATCTATTCCTTAGTTTGAGAGGCTCATTGATCGATGATTTTCATAATGAGTTTGGACTAAACGAAAAAACAAATATAATAACGCTTAAATAAAAGAGGCACACATGATCGACTTAACCCTAAACCCGAAACAGATCAAAATTAATGCACAACGCGCAAAAGAAAAAAACATCATTTATCCGACTTTTGCGCAAATGAAAGACCCGGGTTTAATTCCGGATAAATATAAAGAAGAACTGAAGTCCATTGGCTTGTGGGATGTTCATCCCAGAAACCTGTTCCGCATTACGTGGAAAAACGAACCGGTTGCAAGCGGTGGTGGGTTTGGTGGTCCGAATTATATTGAGTTGCCTCCTGAAATTACCGGTGTAAAAGCACGTATCGTTGCCTTGGTTGGAAAATGGTTCCCCACGGGCGCCCATAAGGTCGGTGCAACCTACGGTTGTATTGCTCCCCGTTTGGTTACCGGCCAATATGACCCCATCAACCAAAAGGCCGTTTGGCCGTCTACCGGAAACTACTGTCGCGGCGGGGCTTATAACTCAGCGCTTCTCGGTTGCGATTCGATCGCCATTTTACCGGAAGAAATGTCCGACGAACGTTTTGAATGGTTATCTAAGATCGCCGGTGAAGTGATCCCCACACCGGGATGTGAAAGCAACGTTAAAGAGATCTTTGACAAGTGTTGGGAGTTGACCAATACACGAGGCGACGATATTATGATCTTTAACCAGTTCGATGAGTTGGGAAATCACCTTTGGCATTACGACGTAACCGGGAATGCCGTGCTTGAAATGATGAATGAGATCATGGATAAAAAAGATAAATTTGCCGGTATCGTATTAAGTTCGGGTTCTGCCGGAACCTTGGGAAGCGGCGATTTTTTAAAGAAGAAATTCAGAAATCTTAAAGTAGCTGCGGCCGAAGCCTTACAGTGCCCAACGCTCTTAAACAACGGATTTGGTGGCCATAGGATCGAAGGTATCGGCGATAAACACGTTCCATGGATCCACAATGTTCGTGAAACGGATATGGTCATTGCGGTCGATGATGAAGCAACCATTCGGATGTTACGCCTGTTCAATGAAGAAGTCGGTCATGAATATTTACGCAAGCAAGGTGTAAAGCAGGAACTGATCGACCAGCTTGAACTTCTTGGAATTTCGTCTATCGGCAATCTTGTGGGCGCGATCAAATTTGCAAAATATTATGAACTGACCGAGAATGATATTGTCACAACCATCTTCACAGATTCGATGGAATTGTACGGATCACGAATTAAAGAATTGAGAAAAGAGCGTGGTGCATATGTGCATGATGATGCCGTCAAAGATTATGAGTTGATCAATAATATCGCGATCGACAATATGCTGGAGTTGGACTATTATGCCAAGAAGCGAATTCACAATCTCAAGTATTATACCTGGATCGAACAACAGGGCAAAGATCTGAAAGAATTGAATGCTCAGTGGTATGATCATGAAGAATACTGGTCATCTGTCCAAAAACTGGCACCCAAGATCGATGAATTGATCAATGCCTTTAACGAAGAAGTTTTAAAATAAAATAGTGTAGAATGGTTTTGGAGTAAGTATGAGATCATCAATACTCATTAACGATCCGCTGCTTTGTTGCCGGATGAAAAGTGATGTAAACGCCGGGAATGTACTCGATACATTCAGCGGTGGTCACATCTATATAGAAGACAACATGATCGTTTCGGCCGGCCCCGAGGCTTTTAAAGGGACGGCTGATAAAGTGATCGATGCCAGTCGCATGCTGGTCCTACCGGGTTTTGTGAATACGCACCATCACTTTTTTCAGACATTGACACGGAATATATTCTCAACGCAAAAAGCGGAACTGTTCGGTTGGCTGGTCACGAACTATGAGATCTGGCGTGGTATCAGTAAAGAAGCTTTCTATGTCAGCGCAAAAATTGCCATGGCCGAATTATTAAAATCGGGATGTACAACCACATCGGATCACCTTTATCTTTTCCCCAATACGACCGAACCGACTTTGATCGACAGCGAGATCGATGCCGCTAAAGAACTGGGTATGCGCTTTCAACCCACACGCGGATTCATGTCCTTAAGCAAAAAAGATGGCGGCCTGCCGCCTGAAGATGTCGTTCAAACGGAAGAGGAGATCTTTGCGGATATTGATCGGCTTATCGAAACATATCATGATGACTCATTCGGCTCGATGTTGAAAATATCATTGGCCCCTTGTTCGCCGTTTTCGGTAACGGGTGAGTCCATGCGCAAGACCGTTGAAGTCGCCGATAAATATCATGTGCAGATCCACACGCATCTTGCCGAAACAAAGGATGAAGAAAATTATTGTATTAAACGATCCGGGGAGCGCCCCTTTGAATTTATGAAATCATTGGGGTGGATCAAGCCCAATGCATGGTTTGCACATTCCATCTTTTTGAACGATGAAGAAATCAAAGAAGCCGGACGGGTAAAGATAGGAACGTCCCATTGTCCGTCGTCTAATATGCGACTGGGTTCCGGCATCGCCAGAATTAAAGAAATGTTGGATGCCGGTGTGAACGTCAGTTTGGCCGTTGACGGTTCGGCCTCCAACGATTCATCCAACATGTTAATTGAACTCAGAAATGCAATGTTACTTTCCCGATTACGTGAACCGAAATTTTGGCTGAATACCGAAGAGGTCCTGTGGATGGCGACGGTCGGCGGAGCAAAAGTGCTGGGCCGTGATGATATCGGACAGATACAAGCCGGCAAATGCGCCGACATTAATTTGATCGATATGGATAAGCTGGAATACTCGGGTGCACTCCATGACCCCGCCGCTGCGATCGTTTTTAATGTAGCGATGAACCCCGTTGATCATGTGATCGTGAACGGCAAAATGGTCGTCAGCGGCGGAAAGATACGTGGGCTTGATGAAGTCGATTTAGTGAAACGCCACCAGAAGATATCGGCGGATCTGATAAAAAGTGCTGAAGAGAGAATGAAGCAGAGGTTGAGAAGATAATTGATAAATAACGTTTTAACCGAGCAATCGTCATCCTGAATTTATTTCAGGATCTCTTTGTCCTTACGGTTTTCTGTAATATTCCGGGAGTTGTTCCAGTTTTATACATTCTTTAAGATTTTCACGTATTTCACGATCATACCATTCTCTTGATATATCATAAAGATATTTATTTTTTGTTTTAATAAGATTCCATTTCCAGTCCCGATGCCAATTTTTTAACTGCTTTTCTCGGGCTATTGCATCAATGATCAAAGGATATTCTTCATAATACATTAGGTCTGACACATTGTATTTATTGGTAAATTTAGAACCATGTCCAGTTTTGTGTTCAAAGATCCTTCTTTCAAGATCATTTGTCACTCCGATATATAAAACCGTTCTCATTTTATTACTGAGAATGTAAACATAAAAAGTTTCCACTTCAAAAATTACACCATTTTTGTAAGAATAGATACCTGTAATTCTTATTGGTGACCTGAATCACATTTACAAAGAGATCCTGAAATAAATTCAGGATGACGTCTGAATATATTTTTCTTGGAACTTTCTAAGACCACCATTCATATATGACAACGATTGAATAGGAGAATAAAAAATGAAAAAATGGTTATCACTTTTACTCGTTGTTATCATGATCGCACCCCTAGGTGCACAAGATCTAAGAAGTATCAGCAATCAGTTCGTAGACATAACGGAAAAGGTCAGTCCTTCCGTTGTGACCATTACGGCTCAAAAAGTCACCAAGATCACAAATCCTTTTGGTGATCTTGACTTGCCCTTTGAATTTTTTGGTTTTAACGCACCCAAGAAGGAGCAGGAGTATCGCTCATCCGCTTTGGGCTCCGGCGTGATCATTCAGGACGGATATGTCATTACCAACAATCATGTGATCAAAGATGCCGAAGAGATCAAAGTCGTGTTGTCCGATAAACGCGAATATGAAGCCGAGCTGATCGGTGGTGACGCAAAGACCGATATTGCCATTTTAAAAATTGATGAAAAGAAACTTCCCGCAGCCACACTCGGTGATTCCGATAAATTAAAAGTCGGCGAATGGGTATTGGCGATCGGCTCACCTTATTCCGCACGTTTGGGTAATACAGTTACTCACGGTATCATTTCCGGACTGGGCCGGTCGGGCATGCAGCTCAGCACCTATGAAAGTTATATTCAAACCGATGCCCCGATCAATCCGGGCAACTCCGGCGGTGCACTGGTCAATCTGGATGGTGAGGTCATTGGTATTAACTCCGCCATTTTAAGTCGCAGCGGTGGCTCTAACGGGATCGGTTTTGCCATTCCCATTGATCTTGCAAAAAAAGTCATGAACGATATTATCAAAGAAGGCCGGGTTATTCGTGCCTGGCTGGGTGTCAGCATTCAGGAATTGAACCAGGATCTGGCGGGATCCCTTGGCATAGACGATATTGAAGGCATTCTTGTGGCCGATGTGGTTGAAGACAGTCCCGCCGAAGCGGCCAAGCTTCAGGCCGGTGATGTGATCATTAAAGTCAATGACGATAAAGTCAGCGATCCATCAGAACTTCAGCTCAATATTTCTTCCCGCGCTCCGGGTGAGAATGTTAAGCTGACGATCATTCGCGATAAAAAAACAAAAGTGCTCTCCGTAAAACTTGATGAATTGCCGGGTGATGCAAGTGTCGCCGAGGAGATAGATGTGGAAACTGACATTGATCTCGGATTTATCGTTCAGGAAAATAACAGTGATCTTGCTCAACAATATGGGCTTGATTCTAAAAAAGGCGTCGTCATCGTTAAGATCACTCCCGGATCCGAAGCACAACAAAAAGGACTCCGTGAAGGTGACAGGATCGTTACACTTGAAGGTAAAAATATCAATGATATGGAAGACTATAAGAATGTCTTTAGCAAGATAGAAAAAAATCAAACGGTTTTGATATTAATTGAAACAAAAAACGGCGTTAAGCGTTTCCTGACAACAAAAGCAAAATAACAACTTCCTTAAGCTATATCCTATCTGACCGCCCCTCTTCCAAGGGGCGGTCTTAATTTATTTGCGAATAATTCCTTCGTTTTTTTATATTAAAGTCCATTATATTTAACTGAAAAAAAATAAACAGATGGAGCTCATATGAAATTTTATTCTCGGATAGCAGGAATTTTGCTTCTTGCAAGTCTTTCTTTCCTTTATGGTATTGCTCTGCCGAACTTTACGCAAAATGAGATCATGCACGAACAAACCAGATCCTTTTTGTGGGGTGGTGATGTAAATGTTCACATTAATGCACCGGGAGAAGATTCGTTAAAGCTTGATAAGGAAACCATTATCATATTTTATGCTTTGCCCGCAGGTAATACCATCGAATGGACAATTGGAAAATTAATGGAAGAGGGAAATGACTGGCATTATGATATTCAGCATATCGGTGCTCAAACGCGTTTTGTGAGAAATACTCTAAAGGACAAAAATATCATTACAATCTATGTGCAACCCATAAGTAACAGTTGGGTATTATGGGCACAATCCCACCCTAATGACTATATTGAAAAAACACAACAGATGACGGATAATATTCTCGAACCATTTTCTGAGTTTAATTATAAAGTAACGCTAAATTCGCACAGCGCGGGTGGCGGCTGGATCTTTCGTAATATATATGGTCGGACAAAAATTCCTTCTTGGATAGATCGGATCGGTTTTATTGACAGTAATTATAACTACAGGTATAATGCTGATATCTATGATCCCCTGTTTAAGCAATTCTTAAACCAAAGGGACTCAACATATTTGTGTTTCTTGGTATATAACGACAGTACCGCATTATTGAGCGGTGAACATTTTATTGGAATTGGCGGCACCTGGTGTACAGCCAAGTTAATGAAATCAAGACTTGATCCGTACTTTACTTTTATAGACAGTCATGATGTAAGTTTCTATCGATATACCGCCTTGAATAAAAGATTTGAAATCCTAATGAAGAAAAATCCCACACAAGCGATCCTTCATACAGTACAAGTTTACAGAAATGGATTTATTCATACCATGCTAAGCGGCACGGAATATGAAAATGTTGGTTATCAATACTATGGAGAACCCGCATATCTGGAATACATTCAAGGAAACCCTCCGCAACGCCCTGAGGGTGTGGGGGTAGCACCAGCGGGTAATGGAACAATAAAAATTGACATATTACCACCGGTGGATGCCACGGCATATCGTATTTACTTTTCGGAAGATGGTATTACCTATACCGATACCGTTACGATCAATTCATGCCAGGCCGTACTTTCAGGGCTAACAAACAATAAAACAAATTATATCAGAATTTCTGCTATCAATAATTGGGGAGAAAGCGAAAAAAGTGAATTACTTGCAGTTTTGCCCGGATTAAATGCGAAAAGCCTGTTATTAGTTAACGGACAGAACAGAACCGCAGGTCATAATTATTTATTCAGGCACGGTAATGCCGCAAAGGCATATGCCGTAAACCTGGCATCATGTACAAATAATATGATAGTAAACGGACAGCTAAGCTTAGATGATTTTGACATGGTAGATTATGTGGTCAGCAACGAGGGAAGAGTAGATTATACATTAACCCAAGATGAAATTGATCTCATTAAATCTTATCTTCAACAAGGAGGGAATTTATTTATATCCGGACTTGAACTTGCATATGATCTGGATATTAAAGGAGATTCCGTTAAACAAACATTTTGCCATGATTTTTTAAAATTTAGAGGTATCAGTGACAACCCCAATAATCTAAGAAGCACATATTATGATGCTTCATTTAGTGGTTTTGACTTCTTTGATACAACGTTGACTTTCAGTTTTGATGATGGCTCAAATGGTACTTACAATGTCGGCGATCCAGATGGCATACAACCGATAAACGGAAGTTACCGCTCTGTAATATTTACCGGCTATGATCCCTCTATCTCTTGCGGGGGAATTGCTTATTCTGGTGATTTCCCGGATGGAACAGCCCCCGGAAAAGTATTTGTAATGACCATTCCGTTCGAGACGATCGTGGGAGATACGGTTCGCAGTATTGTGATGGGTGAAATCCTAGATTTTCTTCAGAATTGCGGTGTTGGCATTGAATCTGTTTCCATTCCCCAAACAACAACATTGAACGCAGTTTACCCCAATCCGTTCAATCCAAGAACAGCTGTCAGCTATTCCATCTTTGCCACCCCGAATAGTATCGGGGGAACGGGTAAGCAGCTGTTGACTGATCTTTCAATATATAATTTGATGGGACAAAAAATCAAAACTCTGTATAACGGCTCACAAGAGATCGGCACTTATCGTATGTATTGGAATGCAGCAGATCAGCCATCCGGGGTATATTTGGCAGTGCTAAAGGTTGACGGTGCTGTGATGGGAACACAGAAAATGGTGTTGCTGAAATAATATTTTGTCATTTTGGCCGAGATGACATCTTGTCTTTGGTGTGCATAAATACCTGTCCCACGATCCCGCTTGCGATCATAAATAATCCGATCAGGGTTGTTGGCCGGATTGGTTCATCCAGGACAAAACGAATAAAGATCAACGACAGAAACGGTACGGCATAAATAAAATTGCTGACCAGAGCTGTAGATGTTGTTTTTCTTAGCGCGTTTAACCATAGTAGGAAGGTCAGGCTCATTTCAAAAAGCCCCACATAGCCCGCAGACAGCCAGGCCGACACAGACAAAGTTTCCGGCCGGAAGAAAAATATGGCAGCGACAGAAAGGATCACGGCTCCCAGGGTAAAGGGGATCCAAAGGGAGATCACCGGATCTTCCTCGACGGTCTTGGTGATAAGCCAGTAAATGACCCAAAAGATCGTCGTTGCGAATGCTATCACAACGCCCGCAATACTAATGCCTTCGGGTCCGGCGTTACCGCCCAGTACAACCACTAAAGCCCCACCGAAAGAAATACACAACATGAGCAATCTTAAAACATGAAATTTCTCGTGTCTCAACAACATAGCAAAAACAGCCAATACCAAAGGCCAGGTAAAATTCACGGCTTGAGCGAATTGAGCCGGCAACATATCATAAGCTTTAAAAAGCAATAAATAATAGATCACAGGATTTAAAATGCCGGCGAGAAGAAGTCGCTTGCGATTCTTTTTTGTAACAGTCTTAAGTTTTGGAAAGCGTCCTGTAAAAAGCATTATGAGAGTCAGGGCAATAAAAGAGATCAGGGCAGATAAAAATAATAATTCAAATGGTTTAAGATAAGCTAATGCGATCTTGAAAGCCGTTGCAACAGAAGACCAAAGCAGGAGGACAATGCCGGCGGATATGAGGGCGATTTTATTATTTTTTTGTATCATCGCTTTTTAATGTAGGGAACAGGCATCAGTCTACGCTCTGTGAGCTACGCCCGACATGTGTCTGTTCCTTATACATGTTTTAAATTTATCATAAGGTCTCTTTTAATGTTTTCTTCAAACAGGCCATGCAATCGTATCGTCATCTTTCCATTGCGGACTCAATTGAAAACCGGTCAAAATGCCATCTTCAAACCAAACATCAACGCCGGTATCGCCATAGCTGAAGATCAGATCATCATCTTCGATCTTCTCAATATCAGGAGCTTCCCATTGAAGTTTTTCGATCTCAGCCAAAG
>JAIPIT010000039.1 GCA_021734505.1 Fidelibacterota bacterium
AGTCCCAATTCTTCAGCATTGCTGCGTATTTTTTTATTCAGCTTATCAAGCGTCAAAGTACCATATTGTGTTTTGTCACGATGGCCCAGCATATTCAGATTAGGACCATGGATAACGCAAATCTTTATATTTTTTATTTTTTCATCTGTCATGAACCGGCTCCAATTGTAAAACGTTTTATTAACCACTCTAGCGTTTCTCTGACCTTTTCGGGGCTAATGTCATTCACGATCACGGGTAAGGCAATGTCTTTTAAAAGAACAAAGTTCAATTTTCCATCCCGGATCTTTTTATCACGCATAAGTGCCATCATTGCTTTATCAATATCCAAACCAGCCAGATCATGTCCAAGCTTAATATTGAATAAAGAATCAATTATCGAATTCCCTTTTACCGGATCAAACTCAAGTTTATCAATGCTTATCTTCAATGCAGCGCACATACCCAGTATAACAGCTTCTCCATGCAATATTTTTCCATAACCGCAGCTATTCTCAATAGCATGTCCAATAGTATGACCAAAATTCAAGAGCATACGAACACCGGCTTCTTGTTCATCTTCAGATACTATCTCTGCTTTGATCTCAACTGATCGTTGAATGATCTCTGAAATTAATTCCATATCCTTGAGTTCGAGGATAGTCTGTTTGTTATCCAAACATTTTTGTAACAGCGATGCATCTCTGATAAAGCCGTATTTTAAGATCTCACCATAACCACAAATCAATTCACGATGATCCAGAGTCTTCAGAACGGTGGGATCTATCAGAACGATCTTAGGTTGATAGAATGCACCAATTAAATTTTTGCCTTGGGGGTGATTAACTCCCACTTTTCCACCAACTGAGGAATCCACTTGCGAAAGCAAGGTCGTAGGTAATTGAACAAATGGTATTCCACGGAATAAACTGGATGCAACAAAACCTGAAATATCACCGACAATTCCACCGCCAAGTGCAACAATCAAACAAGAACGGTCATATGCATTCTCAATAAGTTCATCATAGAGTTCAGATACAGTTGTAAGGTTTTTATTTTCTTCTCCACTTGGCAATAAAAATACATTTACATCATAACCTAATATTATTAATGATCTGGTCACTCTTTCCGCATAAAGTTTTTTAACTGTTTTTGAAACTAATAAAGCGACTTTATTAGCATTGTTCATATATGGTTGGATCTGCTCACCAACACTCATTAGTAAGTGTTGATCAATCATGGTCCTATACGAGCGTTCCGCAATGTCGACTGTTACAGTTCTCATTTTATCATGCTCTTTATCTTTTTCGCAGCCTCTTTGGGTGTTAATCTATCTGTATTTATGATTATATCGGCCAGGGTGTAGATAGGGGTGCGACCGTTCAAAATATTTTCAATATGTTCGACCGTGATCGGCTTTGGCAGTAAAGGTCTGTCCTCATTTTTTATTCTTTCAAAGATCACTCCAGAATTACATTTTAACCAAATTACTTTTCCAGTCTTTTTCATCCATTTTCTATTTTCTGCTCTTACCGGAAAACCACCACCGGTCGCGATAACTGTCGGATTCGAGATCTTGAGTTCTCGCGCGGTTTGAGCCTCATATCCCCTGAATACTATTTCACCCTCTTCAAGAAATATTCTTTCAATACTTTTTCCATATTTTTCAACGATCTTTTGGTCAAGATCTATCAAATCATAATTCAGAATCGAAGCCAACTCTTTAGCAAGTGCCGACTTTCCAGATCCCATCATTCCGATCAGGAATATATGTTTTTTATTATTTTTCACGCTTCCAAATATCGTTTTTTAATTTCTGTCCAACGATCAGCTCCAAAACGTGCAAGTATGGCGTTTAAAATTGGTCGCGCAATAATATTCTCAGCAACGACAGCTGCTGCCGGTAGCGCGCAGGTATCACTGCGTTCTTTATGGGCATCTGCTTTTTCCATGCTTTCTATATTAAAACTCTCTAAAGCTTTTGTCAACGTAGGAATAGGTTTCATAACTGCATTAATAATTAGTGGCTGGCCATTGCTCATGCCGCCTTCTAATCCGCCTGCGTGATTGGATATCCGGAATATATCTTTATCTTGAATTTTGAAGGCATCATGGTATTGAGACCCTCGTTTATCCGCTGCGTCAAATCCATCCCCAAAAGAAACACCTTTGATCGCTTGTAATCCCATGATCTCTGAGGCTAAAGCAGTACTAAGCTTATCATCCCAGTGAACATAAGAACCCAAACCGACAGGTAAACCAAAAACGATAATCTGAAATATACCGCCAATAGAGTCGCCGGCAGCTTTGACACTTTCGATCTCTTTTCTCATCGCCTTGCCACTTGTTTCATCTATGCAACGTACATCGGAGGCATCTGCTTTTTTCAGGGCGTTTTCACTTACTTCGATCTCGGGTATTTTTACTGTGCCAATTTGAGTAATATGAGAATATAATCTTATATTTAGTTCGTTTAGATACTGACGACATACTGCACCGGGTAAAATTCGTGCGACAGTTTCTCTTGCAGATGCACGTTCTAAAACATTACGTATATCATCAAAACCGTATTTTGTAATTCCGGGATAATCGGCATGCCCGGGACGAGGGATCTCGACTTTTTCCGATACATCTGATTCAACGGGATCCATTTTATATTGCCAATTCTTGAAGTCTTTGTTCTGAATCATAAGTGTCAATGGAGATGCAAGTGTCATGCAATTTCGCAAACCACTCAAAACCGCAACTTTATCCTGCTCTATCTTCATTCTTCCACCACGACCATAACCTTGTTGGCGACGCCAGAGCTGATAATTTACTTGTTCAATATTTACTTGAAATCCGGCAGGTAAACCCTTGACTATACAGGTCATTGCGGGTCCATGACTTTCGCCACCGGTTATATATGTAATACTTTCATTCATTTTCTACTCCAAAAGGTTCTTAAAACTTAAGATACGGTATTTATATGTGCAATGGAATGAATTATTGAATTCACATCCACTTCTACCGGAGGCTCATCATTAAACCAGATCTTTTGAGCTTCTATAGCTTGACAAACCAGCATTTTCAACCCATTCATTGTTTGAATTCCCATTTTTTTTGCCTTTGATTCAAGATGTGTTGGATAAGGCGCATAATTCAGATCATAAAGATAATCTTCGTGATCAAGATCAATAAAATCATCGGGGATATCCGGGATCTTCGTTCCTCCTATAGGTGTGCAGTTGATCCATAATCGAGGTATTTCAGGCAGTAGGTCAAAAACATTCATTTTTAAAGTTTTATGCATTGAATTTATAAATTCATCTCGTTCAGCTTTTAATTCTCCACCTTGTACCGTCATAGACATATAGCCCAATTTTTTCAGTCCGAATGCTACTGCTCTTGCCACTCCCCCATATCCAATAATAACAGGATGATAAGATATATAATCAGGAATATATTCTTTTACCGTTTGAACAAAGCCAAGATAATCGGTATTATATCCTTTCCAGATTCCATTTCGAATATCAACAGTATTGACGGCACCTATCTTCTCCGCAATGGGATCAAGGACTTTACAATGATCCATGATCGTTTTTTTATGGGGAATAGTCACATTAAAACCCGATAGCTGTTCAAATGCATCGGGGATTGATTCGTTTAATTGATCCGGTGCAATATCAATAATATTATAATCAAAAGATCTATTACTGATCAGCTCGTGAATGAGCGGACTTAATGAATAGGCAATTTTGTATCCTAGCAGTGCAAATTTCATTTTTTACTTAATCTATCTAATATATTATAGAAGTTCGGATATGATATATCCACTGTTGACCATCCTCTAATATATACAGGTTCTTCACTTATCAAACCCGCGATCGAAGCTGTCATGGCAATACGATGATCTCCCTGAGCATCCACTTCTCCGCCCTGTAATTTCATACCACCGTGAATGTTCATCCCATCATCAAATTCTTCAACCTCCGCTCCTATACTTCTGAGCATTGCAACAGTTGATGAAATACGATCACTTTCTTTATAGCGCAACTCTTTAGCACCACGAATCGTTGAAATACCCTTTGCCTGAGTAGCAATTAATGCAAGAAGAGGTAATTCATCGATCAATCCGGGAACATGTTTGGAACGAATATCAAATTGTCGTAAGGCTGATGAACGTATGACCACATCCCCAGCCGGTTCTAAATTCTTATCTTTTGCGATCAATTCAATATCAGCTCCCGACGCTTGAAGCAAAGTAATAAAAGCCGTGCGGGTTGGATTCATAGACATTTTCCTCAAAAGCAAACGACTTTTGGGCAAAAGAAGACCGGCAGCAACCCAATATGCAGCAGAAGAGGGATCACCCGGAACAGAATAATTAAAACCTGGGATCGAACGTCTTAAAGTATGTACTGAAATAATATTTTTATTATGAAAAACCGGAATTCGGAACATTTTCATCATTTTTTCGGTATGATCCCGGCTTTTTATCTTTTCTTCAACAAAAGTTTTACCTTGAGCTGATAAACCGGCAAACAGCACACAAGACTTTACTTGGGCGCTTGCAACGGGAAGAACATATTGTATTCCATCTAATAATTTCCCTGTGATTTGCATTGGTAAACGATCATTTTCCGCACTGATCGTGGCACCCATTTTTCTTAAGGGTTCAATAACACGGTTCATGGGGCGTGATGAAAGAGATTTATCACCGATCAGGGTTATATCCAGATTCTCACGACCGGCAATTAATCCCGACATCAAGCGAACGGTTGTTCCTGAATTACCACAGTTCAGGATGCCATCTTGAGGTTGTATCCATCCATTAATACCCGGACTTTCAACATCCACAGTAAATTTACCCAGCTGAAAATTAACACCCAATTTTTGCAAACATGCAATGGTAGAAAGTGCATCTGCACCGATGTTCAAATGCTTGATCTTTGAAATCCCTTTTGCTATTGCTGCAAACATCAAAGCACGATGGCTCATAGATTTATCACCCGGAAGCGTGATCTGACCGCGTACTGAGTCTACTGGTTTCACGATTTTAATATTGTGCTCGGGCATGGTTGTTTATGGTTTAAAGTTTAAGGTTTAACTGGTTACTGGTTACTGGTTACTGGTTACCGATCACCGGTCACCAATTACCGATCATTCTTTGATGACTGTGACAAAATCTGTTACATTATATTCAAGATCCTGAATATCATTATCAATTATTTTAAGGCCATAGAGGCTTTTACACGTTTGTGACGCAATAATAAAGGCATCGTTCGGTAACTTCCCATTCGATAACATTTTTGCTGAAAGTGCCGTATCCTCTTCTTCGACCAGTAAAACATCCGGAAAATGTTCTTTAAGATAGCTTTTACATTGACGTAATGCTTGAGGGTGTGAGTGAATTGAACAAGGTTTTTCTATAGAAATATCTTTTCGTCCCATTAAACATTGATTAACTATAAATGGGAAGAAGCCGGTGATCTTGCAATTGTGCTGTGCCAGACCCTGAACCGTTTCTAGGACCATACCACCCACAGCATTTTGTATCGGTAGCAAGCCGACTTGAATAAAACCAAAATTCAATGCATCATAAACACGTTCTGCTGTTGTAAGACAGAATATTTCTCCCTTGGCAATGTGATTGTTCTTAAGCCAACGCTGTCCGGCTTCCTGAGAGAAACTTCCTTCATCCCCCATGACACCTAAAGTGAACGGACCGGAGTATTGTATGTTTTCTTTCCGGATATTTGCTGAAACTTCATGAGTAGCTTGCAAGAACTCCTTGAACATGCTCACGGATTGCGGATTATAAAGTAGCATATCACGAAACAACTGTGACGTATCATTATCACAAAAACGTTCAACATCCCGGAGCATATTATAGCCTTTAGTCGGGGTATTGGTAGTCGGGAGATTCATACGCTTAAGGACATGACCCACAAAGTGAGTAACGCCTTGAGAATAGGCAATGCTTCTGTCATGTTCTGCCGAGGAAATGATCTTTGTAAAAAAGCGCCATGAAGCAAATACTTCTGACCATAATGAAGCCAGCTCGGGATATTGATCCGAAGGAGTAATGATCATGAGATTGTTTTGATTGGGTGCATAGGAATCCGGTCCAAAAAGAGGATGAACTCCAAGATGCTTGATCTTGGGAATATTGTTATCCATCCATTCAATCGGCATTGTTTTAACGGATGCCATATCAATGATCGTTGCATCTTTGGAAAAATGAGATGCATTTTCCTTAATAAATGATTCCATGGCAGAAATGGGAATACATAAAAATATTACATCTTGTTTCAAGGCCGTTTTTAAGTTCACAAAACGGATATTTTTCTTTTCATCCGGGAATACTTCAGTATTATTTTCATAAACCAATACAGATCCGTATTCGGATAAAATATCCACCCATAGCTTTCCAAAACGTCCATATCCTATAACAGAAAAGGTCAAATTTTCAATATTAATTTTTTGCAATGGTCTTTCCTAACGCTCCGGCTATGATCTTAATTTCTTTCATCAACTCACTAAATTGTTTAGGATACAATGATTGTGCACCGTCGGACAAAGCCTCATCGGGATTATCATGTACCTCAACCATAATACCATCAGCCCCGGCAGCAATTGCTGCTCTTGCCATAGGAATAACCAGATCGCGCTGACCCATGGGATGGCTCGGATCCACGATGATCGGCAAATGTGATTTCTTCTTGATCACCGGCACTGAAGAAAGATCCAGTGTGAAACGGGTTGATTTTTCAAAGGTCCTAATACCACGTTCACATAAAATGATCTTCTGATTTCCTTTACTTGCCAAGTATTCCGCTGAATTCAACCATTCCTCTACTGTGGCTGAGATACCACGTTTTAAAAGAATCGGTTTATCAAGACGAGCCAACTCTTTTAGCAAAGCAAAATTCTGCATGTTTCGTGCACCGATCTGGATCACATCGACATATTTCTCAAAAAGAGGAATATCAGAGATCGCCATGATCTCAGAAACAACAGGTGTGCCATATTTGTCACCTGCCTCACGAAGATAGATCAATCCTTCTTCACCCAGTCCCTGGAAAGCATAAGGTGATGAACGTGGTTTGAAAGCCCCGCCACGAATAAAGTTCGCACCGTGCTGTGTGATTTTTTTTGAAATATTATCCATCATTTTCTTGTTCTCAATAGAACAGGGACCCGCCATTACGGCAAGCTCATTTCCACCAATTGTAATATTTCCGATCTTAACTTTAGAATTTCTCGGGTGAAAAGCACGAGAACACATTTTATAGGATTCAAGAACACGAAATGCAGTTGAAACACCTTTAAACGATTCAAAAAACTCAGGGGTTAGATTTTTTGTATTTCCAATAATACCATAAACCGTATGTTCTTCTCCCTGGATCGGATGAATTTTAAAACCATGTTCGACCAGATAATCACTGACATGCTTCATTTGTTCATTGCTTGCATTCGGTTTGAATACAATAATCATGCTTTCACTCCTATATCATTATTTAATATTGTCCGGAAATATATCGGTATTATTTTTATATATCATTCCGTAGTGTGCTCAAACAAAATATCACCCTAAAGTTTCCCAAATCAATAATATGCGATGTCAAAAATATTTTATATTTTCTCTATCAGTTTTTTGCAATGGTTTTCCCTAATGCTCCTGCAATAATCTTTATTTCCTTCATCAATTCTTTGAATTGTTTAGGATACAGTGATTGTGCACCATCGGATAAAGCTTCATCGGGATTATTGTGCACTTCTACCATAATACCGTCTGCTCCGGCCGCAATAGCTGCCCGTGCCATGGGAATCACCAACTCTCGCTGACCCATAGGGTGACTCGGATCCACAATGATCGGTAAATGTGATTTTTTCTTGATCACCGGTACTGAAGAAAGATCCAGTGTGAAACGGGTAGATTTTTCAAAGGTCCTTATACCACGTTCACATAAAATGATCTTCTGATTACCTTTGCTTGCAAGGTATTCCGCTGAATTTAACCATTCTTCTATTGTGGCCGAGATACCACGTTTTAATAGAATGGGTTTATCAACATTAGCCAACTCTTTTAGTAAAGCAAAATTTTGCATATTTCGTGCGCCGATCTGGATCACATCAATATATTTTTCAAAAAGAGGAATGTCAGAGATCGCCATGATCTCAGAAACGACCGGTATACCATATTTATCACCGGTTTCACGTAAATAGATCAAACCTTCTTCACCTAATCCTTGAAAATCATAGGGTGAAGAACGGGGTTTAAAGGCACCTCCACGGATCACGTTCGCTCCATAAGTAACTATTTCTTTAGAAATATCATCCAACATTTTCTTGCTCTCGACAGAACAAGGACCTGCCATAACTGTTATTTCATTTCCTCCAATAGTCGTATTACCTATCTTTACTTTGGAATTCAAAGGATGAAATGCTCTTGAACATCTTTTATATGATTCCTGAACACGAAAAGCATCAGAAACTCCGTCAAAGACTTTGAAGAATTCCGGAGTAAGTTTTGTGGTATCACCGATAATACCATAGATAGCTTGCTCTTGTCCCTGGCTGGGATGGTAGTCAAAACCATGTGCCGTCAGGTAGTTTTCAACATGAGCCTTCTGCTGTTTTGTTGCATTCGGTTTGAATACAATGATCATGTATTCGCTCCTTTATAATTTTAAATTTGGGACAGCCCCGATCTCCAAATCGGCAAACCATCCTTTTCGATAATACATTACACCGGTAGCCGCAATCATTGCGGCATTATCCGTACAATATTCCAAAGGCGGATAAAAGAGATCAACGCCCATATGGTCCGCCATTTTTTTCAATTCAAAACGCAACCGTCGGTTTGCGGCAACACCGCCGGCAAGAACAACTTGCCGATGACCGGTTGCTACAATAGCTCGTCGTACTTTTTCTTTCAATACATCTACAACCGCTTCCTGAAAACTGGCAGCGATATTCGCTTTATCCTGATCATTGGGCTCATTATGTTTTTTTACATAATTCAACACAGCTGTTTTCATACCGCTAAAACTAAAATCCAGACTATCAGGTTCAAGCAATGAACGGGGAAACTTTACAGCACCCGGATCACCACTATCTGAAAGCGTATCAATAACAGGTCCCCCGGGATAACCGATCTTTAGTAATCTTGCCGTTTTATCAAATGATTCTCCGGCTGCATCATCGCGGGTCGTCCCAAGTATTTTAAAATCCCTTACACCTTTAACATCAACTAACATGGTATGTCCGCCTGATACCAAGAGACAAAGAAATGGCGGTGCCAATTTCGTAAATTCCAACATAGGTGCATATAAATGTGCTTCGACATGATTCACTGCTATAAACGGAATATTTTGTGCTAAAGCAAATCCCTTTGCGTAGTTCAAGCCTACCAAAAGTGCTCCCATTAATCCGGGACCATATGTCACGGCGATGGCATCAATATCACCGGGAGCTAATTTTGCACTTTCAAATGTAGAATGAACAACTTGGGATATTGCATGTTCATGTGCTCGACTGGCCAATTCAGGAACCACTCCCCCATATTTTTTATGTATCATTTGTGAATAAACGATATGAGAAATTACATCAAAGCCCTTCAAAATAGCAGCACTTGTTTCATCACATGAAGATTCAATCCCCAGGATAATTGGATTTACCTCTTGGGTAATCATTCTTTATTACTCTTTCTAATTACAACAACCTCTATCAATTCAGGTACTATGCGAATCACATCTAATACTTCTTTAGGTGAAGTAAATTTTACAGGATAATAATTTTTATTGGGGAACCATTGTGAAAGATAATCAAAGTAAACATTAAAATCTCGTCGAGTTAGGTTTTGTATTTGATTATTTCCACCCGTCACCCTCAAACTTATGGTATTAGGTATAAACTGAATATCCAGATCAACAGGTTGATTTTTTACTTGGATTGGAATATTGGTGATTGTCCGTTCTCCAATCATTTCAATATCAAATTGAACTTCAATCTCATTGGGATTCATACTAACTAAAGCTGAATTGGGATTCATAACGGGTATTTCAGATTGAAAAGACATATCGACATTTTCTTTTTTCAAGAGTTCGGATTGAACTTGAACAATATTCTGAAGATATTCTTCTGGGCCGGAAAGAGTAACTTTCTTTACCTCAGGAGTATTTACCAGAATATAACCCGGTCGAACCGAAATATCTGTAAGGATCTCTACAGGAACAACTTTATCGACTTTGTTATCAATTAAGATATCAATACTATCGGGATATACAATTTCAAGGAAATGTATTTCCGATTGCAATCTTACCTGATTTGGTCGTTCTTCAAAATATGATTTTAAAGAAATTTTCTGACTATGGCTTATTGTTCCGACATCAAGGATCAATGAAGAGTTATTTGACCATTTTTGCAGATATAATGAACGACCCGGTCCTTCAACCCTTACTTTAACAGATTGTGGCAAAACTTGTCCTAAAGTCATTTCTGCCCGAGGTTCATATACCGTTAAAGGTAAATCAACCACTCCAACATACTTCTGCCCAGACACGATAAGGAACCATAAGATCACGGCAGAGATAGCAACAACAATTTTTGGAATAAATTTTTTCATATTAATTACCTGAAATTTTTACAAATTTAAGTATAATATTTCAATTTCACAATTTAAAATATAATATCAAGTAATTCCTTCATTATGATTGTGATTTATCAAAATTATTGTGGAAATGTCTTATTATATGTCGGAATATATACTTTTTTAGCATGAAAAACAAAAGAGCCATTGATCAACTGATCTATGGCTCTTCTTTATGAGATAGAATTCAGTATTTATTTACTGTCTTCTTCGTTTGTTTCTTCTGCAGAAGCTACTTCTGTTTCCTCAGCTTTCTCTTCTACTTTTTTTGTACTTTTCTTCTTTGGTACAGCTTCTTCTTCAGGCTTGTCCTCTTCAGCTTTAGCGTCAGAAGAAGTTTCTTCAACTTCAGCTTTTTTCTTCGCTTTAGTTGTTTTTTCCTCTACTTCAGCTTTTTCTTCTTTTGTTTTCAGTTTAGAAAGAAGGCCATCCGGGATTTCAAGTTTCTGTGTTACATCTTCTTGTTTAGCTATAACACGTGCGATGTCTTTATCATCTTCTGATAAACCCAGATCTTCACTGGCAAGCACGATCTTTCGATCTTCCTGGCGAACTTCAACAACTCGAAGTTCTAACTCATCGCCTACTTTTATACCATATGTATAGTCACGTTTGTCTTTTTTAGACATGGTATTCAAAGGAACGATAGCTTCAACTTCTTCACCTTCGATGGTCATAATAATACCTTTGTCAAGAATTTTCAAGACTGTGGCTTTGACCATTTTCTTAGATTTATATTTGTTTTCCAGTACTTCCCAAGGATTTTCTTCAAGTTGTTTGTAACCCAAAGATATCTTGCGGTTTTCATTATTGATCTCAAGAATTACAACATCGATTTCCTGTCCTTTTTGTAGAACTTCTTTCGGATGACGTACAACTTTGATCCATGAAAGATCAGAAACGTGAATCAATCCATCAATACCTTCTTCGATCTCTACGAAGGCACCAAACTGCGTTAAGTTGCGAACAATACCTTTTACTTTCATACCCGGGGCATATTTCATTCCCAGTTCATCCCAAGGATCAGGTTGTAATTGTTTTACGCCAAGAGAGATCTTACGATCTTGAGAATCGATAGCAAGAACTTTTGCTTCAACTTCGTCATTGATCTGATATATCTCAGAAGGATGTTTGATATGCTGAGTCCAACTCATTTCCGAGATATGGATCAAGCCTTCTACACCTTTTTCAAGTTCTACGAATACACCGTAATTAGTAATAGAAACGATGCGTCCTTTAACGACGGAATCAATCGGGTATTTTTGTTCAATGTCTTCCCAGGGATGGGATTCGAGTTGTTTAACACCCAAAGATACGCGTTGTTTTTCCGTATTGTAATCAATGACCTTAACTTCAACAACATCGTCAATTGAAAGCATTTCAGAAGGATGCTTGATGCGTCCCCATGACATGTCTGTAATATGAAGTAAACCATCAACACCACCAAGATCAATGAATGCACCAAAATCGGTAATATTCTTTACGCGACCTTTGAGTACCTGATCAACTTGGATCTGACTAAGCAATTCTTCGCGTTTTTCTTTGAGAGTTTCTTCAAGTATTTCTTTACGGCTGACAACGATATTTTTACGGGCTTCATTCAACTTCACAATTTTCAAATTTAGATTTTTACCAACATAGGCATCGAAATCTATAACCGGACGAACATCAATCTGTGAACCGGGAAGGAAACCTTCAACACCACCAAGATCAACGACCATACCGCCCTTGATGCGTTTGACAATGTAACCTTCAATGATACCATCGGCATCATGAACTTCTTTGAGGCGTTCCCACGCGCGGAGAAAGTCAGCTTTTTTCTTAGATAGTATCAATTGACCTTTACGGTCTTCGATCTTATCAACATATATTTCAATTTCATATCCAAGTTCTGGGATGTTGTTCCCGAATTCTTCTACCGGGATTAAACCCTCAGACTTGAAACCAATGTCAACTACAACTTCTTTGTCCGTAATACGGATAACGTGACCATTTACACGTTCGTTGTTACTGAACTTGTTCAATGTTCTTTCGTACATTTTTTCAAGTTCGGGATTGATCTCTTCTTTGACCTCTGTAGCCAATTCTTCGCGTTTTACAACACGGATTTGATCATAAATATCTCCGGCAAGTTTTTTATTAGCCTCAGCTGCCGGTTCTTCAGGTTTAACTTCTTCCACAACTTCTTCAGCCTTTTCTTCAGTTACTTCTGTAACTTCTTCTTCGGCTTCTTCCTTTGCTTCTGTAGTTTCTTCAACGACTTCTTCAGCCACTTCTTCAGCTTCTTCAGTCACTTCAACTACTTCCGGAACGTCCGCCATAGCTTCAGCGGAGGTGGGTTCAACCTGTTCTTTAACTTCTTCTACACCGCCTGTTTCAACTTCTACAGTTTCTTCAACAGTTTCGACGTCTTCCTGAGGGTTTACGGGTTCTACGTTTTTCAACTCTTCAGCCATTCATTTTCCTCCATGTTTTGGCTCTTTGTATCTATCATCGATAATATCTTATCTACTTGTTCATCAAATGTTAAATTGCTCGTATCTATTTCAATTGCGTCATCAGCTTTCCGTAAAGGTGAGTGCGAACGCGAAGAATCTTTTTTGTCCCTGCGAAGAAGATCAGCTTTAATATCTTCCAGGCTCAGTTTTTCAGTCGATTCTTTCATTCTTCGTTCTGCTCGAATATTCAGGTCGGCAATAAGAAAAAACTTATAGTCGGCATCCGGGAAAACCACTGTACCAATATCACGCCCTTCCATAACAACATCGTGATCAGCAGCAAATTCTCTTTGTTTTTCTACCAAGAGTGTACGTACCGCAGGATTAGCGCTAACAGGTGTTACCGCCTTATTAGCAGCATCTTCCCGTATGGCAACGGTTACATCTTCACCGTTCAACAGTACCATGCCATCCTTAAAACGGACTGACATATTCTTTACCGCCTCAGCTACAGCCTTTTCATCCTGTGGATTGATCCCGGATCTAAGGGTACCTACTGATACTGCGCGATACATCGCACCGGTATCCAGGTAAACAAAATCCAAAGCTTTCGCGATTTGTTTTGCCGTTGAACTCTTACCTGATCCGGAAGGCCCATCGATAGCAATGATCATATTTTATACACCTTCCGCTCTTTCAAAAATGCCTGTGAATTTAACCTCTAAAAAAGTTCAAACAAAGGGTTTTTTTGTTTGACACAAGAAAAAAAATATCGTATAATTATGTGTCAATTGATATTTATCATATTGAGTGGAACGAGTTAAAACAACTTGATTATATATTTCAAGTTCCCTCCTGTGTAGAAAAATGCCGACGCGACCCCAAGTGTCGGCATTTTTCGTTTCTGCTCAAAAAGTTTTTACATACGTTTTGCGCATTGATTTTTATGCAATTAAGTATTAAAATTAGCTTATGAATAAAAAACGATTATTTATCCTAATCCTTATAATATCTTCTATAACTTCATTAGCTTCGGCAAAAGTGATGTTCAGTACAAGTGCAGACGTAAATACACGCTATATTTTCAGGGGTTTTACTCCTGCTGGGAATCAACCTACCCTTGGCTTGAATTTTTCTATATTTTTTACTGATGTTAATATTAATATTTCTCAATGGTATGTTAATTCTCTAAGTGATATTTCAGCATATCATGAACTGGGTACAATGTTTAGTTATTATCATTATTTCAATGATCGTTTAATTGCATCGAGCGGATTAACGATGTACTTATTTCCCAATCTGCCTCTATCACCATTAGCGGGAGTTGAACTAAATCTTACTCTGGCAGATGTCGGTTTTGTCATTCCCTATTTTATTGAAACTTATTTTGATTTTGTATTGAAAAGTTGGTATACCAAATTTACTTGCGGTTATACTTTTGATGCTTTTCTACCGATAAATTTAGCTCTTTCAGTCGGAGCTAATATTCTTTCCTATTCTCGTTACGGCTCCATTGTACCTGCAGGTTTTTCAGATCTTATCATTCAGCTAAGTACTTATATGACTCTAAAAAAATGGCAAATAGCACCAAATTTCTCTTACACTATACCTAATAAATCAATACATTTGAAATCTATGCTTCAAGGAAGCGTTAATCTTGCCTATACCTTTTAAACAAAAGGAAAAACTATGAAAAAATCAATTATAACAATTCTATTCCTATTTGCATTTATGTTTATTCATGCCCAAATAGAATCGAGCGTCGTTATTTATGATGATGGATTCAATGGAGCACTGACTGCCAGTGGCGATATATTTTCACAAGACAAAATGACTGCTGCGCATGAAACTTTACCGTTAGGGACACAAGTGGAAATACTGAACTTCCGAAATGGGAAAAAAGTTCAAGTGCTTATTAATGATAGAATTCATAACACTTCAAATATGTTTTGGATCTCCCGTGCGGCGGCTAACGAGTTAGAGATCATTTCAGTTTATCCAATGGAAGTGCTTTATACCATAATTGGTGGTCTTCCGAGTATAGAACCAACTGAAACATATAAAAAACTATTCGCATCTCTTGGACCAAATACTGAGTTTGCCGTAGGTGATCCGCGTATACCTGTTTCCGAAGGTGAAGAAGTAAGAGCTTATGGAGTGCAAGTCTATTCAACTGAAAAACGAATGGATGCAGTCACTCTATCAAGACGAATTCAAGAAGAACTTGAATATTTAAGTTACTTTGAAAAAATTAAATTAAATGAAGGAATTCGTTATCGGGTTATAATCGGGGATTTTCCAAGTATTGATGAAGCGCTTGACTGTTTTTGGAAGTTGCAGCATGACATCCCTGAACTATTTCTTGTGGAAATCTATTAAAATGGTCAATATTCATCCTCTTCTAGATACCGTAAAACAAATACGAGCACAAGAATATGAAATTAAAAAGCGTAGAACATCTTTTTTTAATCTCATTTTAGGTTTTACTCTTACACTAATATTTATTCTTGTAATAAGCCACCCATTACTTGAACATCTACCGAAATTCCCTGCTTTTCGTTTTCTGCTATTTCTTTGGACACTCGCTGTTTTTTCTCTACCTTTTGATCTGATTCTTTCCTATAGATCAGGTTATAAACTTGAACATGAATTCGGATTTTCCAATCAAAATAAAAAACAATTCTTTAAAGATGAATTCAAAGGATTTTTGATCAATTTGATCATTAATCCCCTGATCGCATTGATCCTATTTCTTGCTTTTAGGGTAACGCCCGAATTATGGTGGTTGTGGGCTGCTTGTGCAATGATATTTGTATCCGTTGTATTTGCAACTTTATATCCTGTAGTGATCATGCCACTCTTCAATAAATATACGGTAATTGAAGATGAAGAACTCACGACAAGACTTGGAGCGATACTTCGAAAAGGCGGGTTAAAGATAAAAGGGTTTTATCTCCAGGATATGAGCCGACAGACCAAAAAGGAAAATGCTTTTCTGGGTGGATTGGGGAAAACACGGAGAGTAGTACTCAGTGATAATATTATTAATAATATGTCACTCGATGAACTGGAAACAGTAATAGCACATGAAGTCGGACATTACAAATACCAACATATGTGGAAAAATATTTTTCTTGGCGCCATCTATCAACTTATTATATTTTTCCTCTCTCATCAAATCATGCTTAGGATTAATCCTGACTTTTTAAAATCTTTTGATAATATGCTTTTAGCTTATCCTATATTTCTGCTTTGTTTCGGCATATTACATATGCTCATTATTGGACCTCTTTCCAATGCCGTATCGCGCTATTTTGAAAATCAAGCGGATAGCTATGCTTTAGATATGACACAGAATCCCGAAGCATTTCAAAGCGCAATGGCCGGACTTGCCAACCGCAATCTTTCAAATGCTTATCCTACGCCTTTTATTAAATTCATGTACTATTCTCATCCACCGGTTGGTGAACGATTGAAAAGGGGTGACATTTGGAGCTCTCAGAATGAGTATCAAAAAACATAGTCATGAAATAATTAAAAACTCCAGACCTTCTGAACTTTCCCTTGTTGATCGTAAACGACGACAGATCTTTGTCATTGCTGATAATATTCGTTCTTTACATAATATTGGTTCCTTATTTCGCACCTCTGAAGCTGCCGGTATCGAAAAGCTGTATCTTGTTGGAATCAGCGCTACTCCACCTCGGAAAGAGATCAGTAAAACAGCAATCGGTGCTGAAGATAATGTCTCTTGGGAGTATTACGCCGATATTATACCACTTCTAAAATATTTCAAATCCACAAATATTCCAATTATTGCCCTTGAACATACAGACAGTTCAAAGAGTTTTCAGGAAATAGATTACTCTTTTCCGCTTTGCCTTGTTGTAGGTAATGAAGTAGATGGTATTTCGGAAGAAGTTATGGATTATGCCGACATAGCGGTAGATATTCCCATGTTCGGAATGAAACAATCGTTGAATGTATCAGTTGCTTACGGTATCATGTTATATGAATTGATCAGACAATTATCAAAAAACGATCTTACCTAGAACACAAGGCCTTGAAGCACCTGTCACAGAAGGGATATTACCCGGCAAATCTCTCAAAAACAGATATCCGAGATATGCAAAACCAAAGGCTTCTTTAATTTCGCTGGTAATACCCGGTAGATCAAATTTAATTATATTGCAATCTTCTAATTCCTCTTTTAATCTCTCCATGATAAAAGTATTTTCGGCACCGCCTCCGCTGACTATAATACTCGTAGGATGATCAGCAAGTTTGATCAGATCAAGAATATCCTTACTTATACTTTTAACAGTAAATTCAGTCACTGTCCTAATAAACGATAACCATTCATCATTAGATACAGGATTAACTTCTTGCTTTAACTTCTCATAATAAGCGAATCCGAATTGTTCCTGTCCTGCTGATTTTGGTGGTGATTTTATTAAAAATTCGTGTTCCATCATAAGTTGAAGTAGATCTGTATTGATTTTACCTTTGCGCGCATAATTGCCATCTTCATCATAGAATTTATGTCCTTGAGTAAAGCCCATAACAGCTTTGTCTACTAAGGTATTTGCAGGGCCGGTATCCCAGGCTTTAATGTTTTTATCGGAAAATCGCGATGGTAAAAAAGTAAGATTGGCAATACCTCCCATATTCAGGGCAATAACTGATGTGTCTTTTTGACGCAAGAGAAAATCATCCACAATTGGAATTAATGGTGCACCTTGTCCACCCAAAACAAGATCCGCAGTACGGAAATCATAAATAATCGGTTTATTACACTTC
>JAIPIT010000040.1 GCA_021734505.1 Fidelibacterota bacterium
CTATGCGCTAATCCCTTAGATATTTTCAAACCCTATATGGGCGTTATCTGGGAAGGGCATTATACGGAATCGGAAGATTCCGCTTTGACCCATTTTATTTATTGGGAGTTTTCTCTGGATTCATCGCGCGTGTTCCAGGTCAAGACAGTACCCGAACTGGATTTCAAGATGATCACGACCTATTACATGGATGATCGATGGGATGAACTGGCTTCTTTAACGCTTTTGGATCAAAACACTTATGCCGTCGGATACGCGCACAAAGAAGCAATGCATATTGAGGCATACTCAAAAAATTATCATGCCGAAGGTTTTCATGAGACCATTTCGCATTTTGAACTCTGGGAAGGTAAATTGATCGATCGTTTTTATCGCAAAACGGAAGGTGAATGGTTTTTGGGGCATACCATTTTCTATAAACCTTTAATGATCTCGGTAGCATTTGAAAGAATGGAAAGCAAGAAGATTAAGCCATCCAATATAAACGAGTAAAGTGCTTGAATATACAAACAAGTAAAGCCGCACCATGGTGCGGTTCTACGATTTAATCCTATATTACAGTAGAAACACGCCATGGCGTGTCTCTACTTGTTTATGAAACAATTTATATGTTTACTTCTTCTTTGTGATTTGGTCTTTCTTCGTGCCTCTATACCTATGCCAGGGCTTCGGTGCACACGTGTATGAGGTCTTTTATTTCAACAAGGTAATTTTCTTCGTATCCGCCATTACCCCATTAACCATCAATCTGCAGAAATATATGCTTGTGCTCATCGTTTCGGGAGCTGTAAAATTGAACGTATGCTGACCGGATGAGTGCATTCCACTCACAATGGTTTGAACCTTTTTCCCTGTCACGTCATAGATGTTCAATTCAATATCACTCATAGTTGACAGATAGAAGCTGATCGCTGTATTGGGATTAAATGGATTCGGATAGCTATTCAAGGCAAAATCGTTGGGTAAAGCCGTTAGGGGTTTGACCGCAACCACTTCCCGCAGATTTTCATAGTAATCAAAGTAACCGTCATAATTTCCCAGGATCAGATCCTGATCCCCGTCACCGTCCAGATCGGCGAAAGCGGGGGAGGCGTTCTGTTTGGTCTCAATACCTTCAACCATCATGGTGTCTTCCACCCAGTTGCCATCGACATTTTCATAAAAATGGGGTTTACGGTAACCGCCGCCGGCAAGAAGATCATAGTCACCATCAAAATCCAGATCCGCAAAAGCGGGCACGCAATTGTAACCGACATTCAGAGAATCAAAATAATTATAAACTTCAGTCCAAAGCGGTTGAGAGGCACTTCCCAGATTCTCAAAATAGATCAAATAGCCATCACCGTTCCCAACGGCAATATCCTGGTCGCCGTCATGGTCCATATCGATAAATCGTGGTGAAGACCAGTCTCCAACATTACTAATGGTCAACGCGGACGACGCCGGAACAAAACCGGTACCTGAGCCTACATGATAATAGATATTACCGCTCAGATCGCCAACGAGAGCATCCCATGAATCGTCACCGTTTGCCTCAGCCAACGATACGAAAGAGTAGATGGAGTGTTTTAAATTTCCGTGAGTATTGACATTGGAAAAAGAAGGAGCCGTAGCAGTACCGTTATTGAGGTATGACTTGATATCGCCCATTTGAGTTCCGGTGATCATATCAAGATCGCCGTCACCGTCCTTGTCGATGAAGAACGGCGTACTGGCGCCTCCTACGTCGATCACACCGCCAAACAGGGTGGTATTGACCGTCCAGGCCGGTGTGGAGGTAGTGCCGCTGTTCCTGTAATAGTTCAGAGGGCCCGTATAATTGCCATAGATCAGATCTTCCTTGCCATCTCCATTAATATCAACCATAGCAGGTGAGTTGAAATAGGTGTCAGCTCCTAATCCCGAGAAAACGGTGGTATTCAGGTTCCAATTGGGATTTGTGTTTGAGCCGGTATTTTTATAGTAATTAAAATTATATCCATCGCGTCCGCAGAGAATATCGAGATCACCGTCATTATCGGGATCGCAAAAAACAGGATAAGCATATAATCCAACGTCTCCAATGGTCTGGACGGAACTGTCAAGAAAAGATGCAGCGCTGTTTGTACCGCTATTGGTATAAACTTTAACTGCACCATCCTCACTGAATCCGACGACCATATCAAGATCACCGTCATTATCAATGTCGCCCATATCGATAATAGGATTTCGACTTGCGCTTATACCAATAAAATAATCGGGTGATTTAGTGAAAATCGCCGCAACGGCATTTCCCGTATTCAGGTATAATTGGATACCGTTGAAACCGCCGCCGATCAGATCCAGGTCACCGTCCGCATCAATATCGTAACAGACGCCCATTTCCACATCCAATGCACTGACTGATGAAAAAATATCTTCAATAAAAGTAAATTGAGGAGACGTGGCAGTCCCCGTATTGCTTAAGTACATGGGCTTATCTACAGTAGATCCCAGGATCAAATCCATATCCCCGTCGGCATCCATATCCGCAAAGCGAGGCTGGGAAAACGTCAGACTGGGCACACCGCTGGGATTGAACATGCCGGGATTGAGCTTCCAGTCACTTGCGACAAGAAATGATGTGATTAACAATATGACCATAGTCAGGGAAAAGAATGTTGAGCGATGTAAAAAATGCATATTAACTCCATAATATTTAATGGATGAATGTAAAAATTAATATTCATAATCCATAATCCATAATTCATAATCCATAATTTTCTTTGTATATTCGTTCATGCAAAAAATCCTTCTTATCGACAACAATGATTCTTTCACCTATAATGTTGTGGATTATTTGCGCAGAATGGATAAAGTTGAATTTCAAGTCATAAAAAGTTCCGATCTTGACCTTTCCGATCTTGAGATCTATGATAAGATCATTATTTCACCCGGACCCGGTTTACCCAAGGATTTTCCGCTATTATTCAAAGTATTTGAAAAATATTTGACGCAAAAACCCATACTTGGGATCTGTCTGGGTCATCAGGCATTGGCGGAATATCTCGGGGGTTCTCTGATCCAACTCGATCCGGTAGTACACGGACAAGCGCATCGAATGAGGATCTTGAGACATGATCCTATATTTGAAGGGATCCCGAGGGAAATTCATGTCGGTCTTTACCATTCATGGGCGGTCGATCCCAAAACTTTACCGGCATCGTTGGATCTTCTCGCGGAAAGTGAAGGAAAGATCATCATGGCGGTGAAACATAAAGATTATCCCGTTTATGGACTGCAATTTCATCCCGAATCCTATGTCACGGAAAGAGGTTTAAGGATATTGCAAAACTTTGTTGAGGGAATATGGAGCTGAGATCATTCATCGAAAAAGCGAACGCTTTCGGATCGCAAGGGATCCCTTTCTTGTTCTTGCTTGATTTTGAATTGAAAAAACCGGTGATCCATACTCTTGAAGAAGCTGAAAAAGAGGGTGTGTATTTTCAAATTAAAGGATTACAAAAGAATGGAAATAAGGCAGAGAATATAAAGCCGGTAAAATTGGATATATTTCCCATGGAAGTGACTAAGTATGAAAAAGCATTTTTAATAGCCATGGATCATTTGCTGGCGGGAAACACCTACCTGCTTAATATAACTTTTCCGACCCCGATCGCGATGGATCGATCTCTGGTCGAGATATTCCAGGGGGCAGAAGCGGATTATAAACTGCTGTTCAAAGATCAATTTACGATTTTCTCTCCCGAATGTTTTGTTCGCACTCAAAAAGATCACATCTATTCCTATCCCATGAAGGGCACTATAGATGCCGATCTGCCGAATGCCGCCCAGCGGATCATGGCGGATAAAAAAGAAACCTGGGAGCACAATACCATTGTCGATCTGATCCGTAACGATCTTGCCATGGTAGCAAACGATATTACCGTCAGGAAATTTCGTTTTTTGTCTGAAATACATACAAATCGCAAAAATCTATTACAGGTCAGTTCCGAGATCCGCGGAGAATTGCCCTCAGACTGGCGTGAGCGCATCGGAGACATCCTGGGTGCTCTAACTCCTGCCGGTTCGATCAGCGGCGCTCCAAAGCAACGGACGATAGAGATCATTAAAGAAGCCGAAAAAGCCGACAGAGGATATTTTACGGGTGTTTTTGGGATATTTGACGGAAGAGATCTGGATTCTGCCGTGAATATCCGTTATATTGAGAGAACTGAGAATGGATTGCAATTTCGCAGCGGTGGCGGCATCACGGCCAATAGCGATCCGAAAAATGAATATTTAGAAATGGTGAATAAAGTTTATGTACCCATTGCTTGAAAGCATCCGGATTGAAAATGGCATCGTCCGGAACTTAAGTTATCATCAACGTCGTCTTGAACGAACATTTTTGCATGTTTACGGCGAGCCGGCTCCTTTTAGGCTTGAAAAGTTAATTAAATTTCCAAAAGATCTGAGTGCCGATAAGATCAAATTGCGTTTTCTGTATAACAAAACATCTTTTCAATATGAAACCGAAAAATATAGATCCAAAAATATCAAAACCTTAAAAATCGTGGAAGACGATACGATCGATTATTGTTGCAAGAAAACCGACCGGCGTTCGATAGATCGGCTTATGACAAGCAAAGGTGAGTGCGATGATATTCTGATCGTAAAGAACGGTTTTATTACGGACGCGAGTTCTGCGAATATCGTTTTTTTTGACGGTAAAGAATGGTTGACACCCGATACACCTCTTTTGGAAGGCACCTGCAGGGCGCGTCTTTTGGAAAGCGGGAAGATCAAGGAAGCTACTATCAGAGTGGAACAACTACCCCTGTATCAGTCTTTTTGTCTTATCAATGCAATGATGGAGGGATTTGGATTTCCTTTGCCGATAACAAATATAAAATATGAGATATGAGATATGAGATATGAGATATGAGATATGAGATATGAGATATGAAAGAATCTTACACTAAACTCTAAACTCTAACCCTTAAACCCCTAAACTCCTAAACCCTCTAGATCAGATAATTATATTATTTCAACTACAAACTACTTATATTAATACATGTACTCCAGTAATGATAAGAATTTGATCGATCGCATCCTTCAAGCCAGTCTGAAATTGGCTCGTATGAAAGATCGAAATACTCTTGAAACATTCAAGAAGATGCGGAAAGCCGCAAAACCTCCAAAAATTATGGAAAACATGTTCTCTATTTCTACCGAAAATGCTTTTAGTAGAAATATCTGGACTCTTGCGCCCTTTCAAAATCGGAATAAATATCATATTCTCTTTTTGCATGGAGGTTCTTATACGGTAAATATTACACCCGTACATTGGTTTCTGATCGGTGCACTGATCAATAAACTGCAATGCACGGTGATCGTGCCTGATTTTCCTTTGGCTCCCGAACACAATGCTGAAGATGTTTTTGAGATGATGGTACCCGTTTACAAAGGATTGGTTGAAAAAGTGGGATCAAAGCGATTAATATTAATGGGCGATTCATCCGGTGGAGGCCTGGCACTTGCTTTATCGCAGAACCTTCACGAAAACGGAATTCAGCAAGCATCAGGATTGTTTTTATTATCACCTTGGTTGGATGTAAATATGGATAATCCCGAAATACAGAGTATTGATAAGCTGGATCCCATATTGAATATTAAGGGACTTATTGATTGCGGAATAGCTTATGCAGGTGAATTAGACAGAAAAAACTATCTTATCAGCCCCTTGTTCGGTTCTATGGAAGGTCTTCCCCCGATCAAACTTTTTGTGGGAACGCATGATATTCTAATGCCCGATTGCAGAAAATTCAAAGAAAAAGCGGAAAATACCGGACTTGATCTGGACTATCATGAGATAAAGGGACTGTTGCATGATGGTATGCTTTATCCTACGCCTGAGGGGAAATTATGCCGCGCTGAAATAATTAAAAAATTGAGAAATACATGGAAAATGGAGGAACACGTTTGATAAGGTTTATTAAATTATATAAATGGTTTCCGATATTCATAATGTGTTTGTTCCTTTTCTCTTTTCAACTTGATCTTCGTGCGCAGGTTGTTTCATGTCCGGATAGTTTGGAGGTTCAAATGAATAAAAAACTTGAACAAAGTATGGCGGCTCAGCTCATTGAGAATGCCATGCGTAGTTCCAAAGTAAAAGAAGGGAACCGTTTAGCCGATTATGTGAATTATTTAAATAAAACGACTCCTGCACGGCCTCTAAATGCCATGTATCTTGTTTATGATATTGATGTTGATGATAGGCTTGGACATAATGTCTGGACAATAGAGCCTGTAAAAGATTTGAGTGATAAAGTCGTGATCTATCTTCATGGAGGATCGTACACATACAATTTTTTTAGTCCACACTGGTATTTTATTTCAAATATTGTTGATCAGCTTAGAGCCAGAGTGATCGCTCCGGATTATCCTCTTGTTCCTGAGTATAACGTAACTCATGTTTTCGATATGCTATTAAAACTCTATAAAAATGTGATCAAAGATGTAGATCCAAAGAACATAAGTATCATCGGCGATTCTGCGGGAGGGGGTATGAGTTTGGCTTTTGGGCAATTACTGCTTGAAAAGGGTTTACCCCAACCCGAGCAACTGATTTTGTTATCACCCTGTGTTGATGTTACACTTTCCAATCCTGATATTGTAGAAGTCGATAAAGATGATCCGCTTTTAAATATTGAGTCCATTTTAAAAGCCGGAGAACTGTATGCGGGACCATTGGA
The DNA here is from genome assembly GCA_021734505.1 of Fidelibacterota bacterium. Classification (GTDB taxonomy): domain Bacteria; phylum Fidelibacterota; class Fidelibacteria; order Fidelibacterales; family Fidelibacteraceae; genus M50B103. The sequence goes on from JAIPIT010000040.1 coordinate 6,720, forward strand.
AAGAACTCATTACCTGGTCAGCCCGATATATGGGAATCTTATTGGATTGGCACCTATCTCACTTTATGTCGGTACCCATGATCTATTGGTCGCTGATTGCAGAAAACTGAACTGTATGGCTCAATCTTTGGGGATTCCATTTCAGTATCATGAATACGAAGGTTTATTCCATGTAGGGATGCTTTATCCCACCCCGGAAGGATCTGAGATCAGAAAAGAGATCATTGAGGATTTAAGCGACTAATAAACCCACCGTCGATATACTTACTATAAACGAACCTGACGCGCAATCAGTATTTAAACCCTAAACCCTAAACCCTAAACCTTCTCTTTGGCTCTTATTAAGTAAATCTTAATATATTAATGCATGGATAATTGGCATTCGGGTCATATATTTGTTTAGCAAAATGAAACCGAACGATATTTTTAGATGAACAGGTTTCTTGATAATTTGACTGAGAAAGATTGCATATCACCGAGCCCGGCATCTCATTCCACCCAACATTTACCCGGTGAAAGTAAAATCCCAATGAAATATGGAGCACGCTATGCAAAATAATGTATTTAAGAAAACAATAATTACTTCGATAACGCTAATTATTTTAACTTCATTTTTGTTTTCCGCATCCCCAAGCTATCCCTCAAGTATGGATTATAAACAAAATATCAAAAGAGCTAATACCGAACCCATTACGAATAATATCACTGTTAGTTTAAATGAGGTATTGCAATACACATTACTCTACAACCCGGAATTAAAAGCAGCTAATTTGAATATTGATGGCATGGAAGCTCTTGTTCTTCAAAGTAAAAGCTACGAAAATCCCGAACTTGAAACGGAGCTTGAAAATGTGGGTGTTAATGCATTTTCAATACGGATCGGACAGCTTATTGAACTGGGCGGAAAACGCTCAGCTCGTATCAATCTGGCAAAATTAGGGAGAAGTGCCGCTGCCTGGGAATATGAAATTCAACGATTGACTATTTTGGTTGAAGCCGGAAAGCAGTTTATAAATACGCTTAAAACTCAGGAAATGCTTGACCTTTTAGAACAATCCTATGATATAGCCGAAAGATCTTATCAAACAGCTCTAAGCCGTAAAAAAGCCGGAGTTGCAAGCGAGATAGAAATTCTTCAGACAGAGAAAGAGCGAGAGATCATTAAAGTTGAATTGGAAAAAGAATTAAATGATCAAGTACTTCAAATAAAACTTCTTTCTTTATATGCAGGTGATCAAAGCAACTTTACGCAGGTCATCGGTAAATTGGAAAGGCCCTTGTCAATACCCGAGCTTTCTGATCTCTTGTCAGAGATAAATCAATCTCCGGACATTGTTACCTGGTTAATTCGTACTGAAGAATTAAAGATACTTGAAAAAGAAGCAAAAGTGCAAGTTGTCCCGGATCTTTCCGTCAATGCAGGATACGAAAGAAATAATGTTTCGGGAGATAATACTTTTCTGTTAGGATTCTCAATACCGCTACCCGTCTGGAACCAGAATAAAGGTAATAAGAAATTTGCAGAAATAAATTCGTACAAAGCAGCATTTGAGAAAAAAGCCATGGAAATTCAAATTTACCGTGATCTGCATTCTATCTATACCGACTTTGAAAATACATTTATTGAAATTAATGTTTTAAATGATAAACTGATCCCTATAGCCAAGAAAACCTATCAGGAAGCACAGAAATTCTATGGGTCGGGCAAACTGTCTTCAATGGAATTACTCAATTACCAGCGGGATCTTCTCGAGAACGAAATGAGATATATTGATCAAGTTGCAGAATTTTACAAATTAAAATATGATCTTGAATTATTGATCGGATCAGAAATTAACATAAGGACCGAGGGCTAAAAGATGAAATTAATAAAACTATTGACCATTATCATATTGGGATTGAGTCTTGTATTGTTAACAAGTTGCGATGCTTCTAGAGAAAAAGACCACGACCATGAAAGTCATACGGAAGCTGATGCACATAAAGAAAAAGTTGAACCATCCCACCGTGAAGATAGCGGTCATGACAAAGACGAAAATGAGCATTCAGCCTCAGAGCCTGAAATAGAGGCGCATGAAAATGAGATCGTTTTAGAACAAGCCGCCATTGATATGATCCACTTGACGGTAGAAAAAGCTCAATATCAAACATTCCATAAAATGATCATTTTACCGGGAGAAGTAAAAGCCAATCAGGATAGGTTGCAGCATATTTATCCGCGTTTTTCCGGATGTGTATGCGGCATGTCAGCCAGTATTGGTGATGTCGTAAAAAAAGGACAATTTTTGGCAAGTATTCAGAGCAATGAAACGCTGACGAACTATGATATCGTATCTTCATTGGACGGAACAGTGATCGATAAACATTTCACGATCGGTGAAAATGTAAAGGAAGATGAAGAGATCTTCACCATTGCCGATCTAAGCGATGTCTGGGTGGAATTTGATATCTATACAAAAGATATGGATTACATCAAAGTGGGGCAAGAGCTCATGATCAAAGCTGTTGGACTTACCAGAGAGACCATTGGGTTTATCTCATATATTAGTCCGATATTGGATACGCAGAAAAGGTCACTGACTGCACGGGTAGTTTTGCCGAACGAGGAAGGCAAATGGTCTCCGGGGATCTTTGTAAAGGGATTTGTCCGAATTCCCACGATCCTAGAAGTTATTGCAGTTCCAAATGATGCCATCCAGATCGTAAATGAAAAAGAGGCCGTATTTATTCCCGTCCCCGATGAAGAGAACACCTTTATTCCGGTATACGTTCGTACAGGAGAAAGCGATATGACTTATACCATCATCACGTCAGGGATAAAGTTAAATGACGAGATCGTAACGAGAGGTGCTTTTGAATTAAAAGCAAAATTGGTTACGTCAAGTTTGGGCGGACATGCCGGTCATAATCACTAATTCGGAAGATAGAAAATGATAAACAAATTATTAGATATGAGCTTAAAGAACAGACTGCTTGTCATCCTTCTTCTTGTGGCTATTATTGTATTTGGTGTCGTTAAATACAATGAATTGCCTGTGGATGCTTTTCCGGATACATCGCCCATTATGGTGCCCGTTTTTGTAGAAGGACATGGAATGGCACCCGAAGAAATTGAACGATTGATCACATTTCCGATCGAATCGGCCATGAACGGCTTGCCGGGTATACGGCAGATCAAATCAACCTCAGCATTCGGTATGGCCGTGATCTACATGTACTTTGAAGATAATATTGATATTTATTTTGCGCGCCAGATCGTTGCCGAACGGCTTTCCAGTGTTCAATCCGAACTCCCCGACATGGATGAAATGCCCACACTGGGGCCGATCTCAACCGGTTTGGGGCAAATATTCATGTATTATTTAACGGCAGACAGTACGGTTGATACGCAAGGAAAAGATAAAAATACCTACCTTCGTGAGATCAATGACTGGCAGGTAAAATTTCAGCTTCAAACGGTCAAAGGTGTAACAGAAATTCTATCCATGGGCGGACATGTTCTGCAGTACCAGATCAAGATCGATTCCTATCAATTGCAAAAATATGATATTCGTTTAGATGAGATCATTGACGCGGTAAATAATAATAATAGAAATGCCGGTGGACAATTTTTTGTACTCGGAAGTGAAGAGTATCTGGTCCGCGGCATTGGGTTGGTCGAAAACATTGATGATATTAGTGATATTCAAATAAAAGTTGTAAATGGTGTCCCGATCAAGATCAGTCATGTTGCGGAAGTGAATTTTGGAAATGAAATTCGCCGCGGTGTGGTAACAAAAGATGGGGAAGAGGAAGTGGTTGCCGGTTTGGTCCTTCAGCTTTTTGGAGAAAATGCCTCAACGGTAATCCCTCGTTTATATGATAAGATCCCCGAAGTCCAGAGTTCGCTTCCAAAGGGCGTAAAATTGGTCCCCTATTACGAGCAGCAGGAACTGGTTGATAATGCGATAGGGACGGTTACAAGTGCGCTACTGATCGGAACCATCCTTGTCATGCTCTTACTTGTTCTATTTCTAGGAAATATTCGTACGGCTTTCATTGTAGGCATATCTTTACCCATTTGTGCATTGATCGCGGTCATTTTTATGGGTTTAAGCGGGATTTCCGCAAATTTAATGTCTCTGGGAGGAATTGCCATTGCGATCGGTATGCTGGGCGATGGATCCATTGTGATGGTTGAGAATATTTACCGTCATCTTTCTTTGCCCAAAAATACACATGGAAATAAGATCTCAATTATCCGGAGCGCAGCCGGTGAAGTCGCAAAACCCATCATCTTTTCGGTCGCCATTATTATTATTGTATTTTTACCGATCTTCTCTTTTCAGGGTATCGAAGGTAAAATGTTCAGACCCATGGCATTCAGTATTTCTTTTGCATTGCTCGGATCATTATTAACTGCCATTATTGCGGCTCCTGTTTTGTCATCCCTGATGTTAAAAACAGGTCCGATCAAGGAATTGAAATTCTTAGTGGTGATCAAAAGAGTTTACAAATATCTTTTAGAAAAAGTGTTAAAGCACAAAAAGGTATTTGTTGCTTCGGTCATATTGGTATTTATTGCCAGTTTGACTTTTATTCCATCCTTAGGGACCGAGTTCATTCCTACATTGGAAGAAGGCTCCATTACAATTGGCGTAACCATGGCACCTTCCATCTCGCTGCTTAAAGCAACTGAAACGATCATGAATCTTGAAAAAGAGATCGTAAAATATGATGCAGTGCACGAAACGGTATCCAGGATCGGCAGACCCGAAGCAGGTTCTCATCCGCATCCGGTTAATACAGCTGAGATCCATGTTGATCTGAATCCTGTGAACGAATGGTCTCAATTTGACAATAAAGCGGAACTGGTTGAAGCACTTAATGAAAAATTATCTATTTATCCCGGTATTCAACTGAATTTTACCCAACCGATCCAAAATGCATTTGATGAACTCTTATCCGGTGTTAAAGCGCAATTGGCAATTAAATTATACGGTGATGATTTGGAGATATTGCGCGAGAAAGCCACGGAAATTGAAAAAAGCATTGATGCAGTTCCCGGACTTGTGGACCTATCGGTTGAAAAAAGTTTTGGCCAGCCCCAGGTAAAGATCATTGCCGACAGATATGCATGTTCAAGATATGGTGTAAATGTCTCTGATCTTCTTGAGATCGTTGAACTTGCCATTGGCGGAGAAGTGATAGATCAAATATACCTCGGTACTCGTCGCTTTGGTATTCACATGAGGTATCAGGAAGAATATCGTAATGATCCCGAGACCGTAAAAAATATCATGGTCCACACTTCAGATGGTTCAAATGTACCGTTGGGGCAAATTGCAAAGGTCGAAAAAGTGATTGGACCTATTCAGATCAATCGCGAAAATAACCAGAGACGATGGGTTATTCAGGGTAATGTGAGAGGTCGTGATCTTGGAAGCGTTGTCGCTGATATTCAAAAGATCGTCAAAGAAAAAGTAGACCTTCCGACCGGATATTATCTTGAATACGGTGGACAATTTGAAAATCAGCAACGGGCGATGAAACGTTTAGCTATTATTGTTCCTTTGGCCTTATTGCTTATTGCTCTGATGTTGTATTTAACATTCAGGTCATTTAAAAATACTATTCTTATACTAATAAATATCCCGCTTGCCCTGATTGGCGGTATTTTTGGTTTACTGATATCGGGTGAGTATCTATCCGTACCGGCATCTGTAGGTTTCATTGCATTATTTGGCATTGCCGTGCAAAATGGGATTGTGCTGGTTTCCTACATTAATCAACTGCGTCAGGAAGGAACTCCCCTGAATGAAGCTATTGTTCAGGGTGGATTATTGCGTTTGCGACCCGTATTGATGACGGCATTTACAACGATCTTAGGATTATTGCCTTTATTGCTTTCCCAAGGAATCGGCTCGGAAGTGCAACGGCCGCTGGCGGTTGTCGTGATCAGTGGATTGTTTACTTCAACTTTATTGACCTTATTTGTCATTCCGGCACTTTATAGTGGATTTTCAGATAAAAAAGAAGTAAATCTTAAACAACAATAACAAAAAATAGGTGAACAATAATCACCCTTAAACATTAAACCTCAACTACGCTCTCATATTTCGAGCTTTGTAGAGCAAGCTTAAACTTTAAACTTATTGGAGGGTTTATGCCAAACGAAAAAGTGTTTTTAGATTATGTCGTTGAACAGCTGGACTCATTGGGCGATATCGAATATAAAAAGATGTTTGGCGGCGCGACCTTGTATTTCGAGAAAAAAGTTATAGGATTGATCTGTGACAATCAACTGTTTGTCAAACCCACACCCGCAGGTAAAGCATTTATTGGTAACGTAGTAGAAGCCCCTCCTTACCAGGGAGCTAAAGATTATTACCTGATCGACGAAAAACTCGATGATAGTGATTGGCTTTGTGAATTGGTGATCAAAACGGCTAATGAACTTCCAAAACCCAGAAAAAAATAAACAGTAAACAGCTAAACAAACATAGCTCAAGATAGCAATGGACATTTAAGAAAATATTGAGGTGAAGTATGTCTTTGAAAACATTTTTTACCGATAAAGAGCATATCCGTACTATTGATATTCGCCGAATTGCATACACTGTTACATTTTTATTAAGTTTTTTATTAACAGAACTTGGCAGAAATAATTATCGCCCATATATCTATGAAAACAATATAAATGATCTCGGGATCGCAGATGCCATGGGAAATCTCGGAGGAATTGTTGTCCAGATATTTTTCGGATTAGCGATCTTAAATCCATCTATAAAGAAAGGTTACCGTGTGATCGCATTCTTTGTAGGTGGTTATATTTTATATGAGATTATACAACCAATTCTTCCGAAAGGTGTATTTGACTGGTTGGATATCTATGGTACTATTCTGGGAGGCGCGATCGGGATATTGTTTTATTTTTTAATAAATTTATTTACAAAAAAGAATAAGATCTTGTACAGATTTTGAATGGGATAAATTATTGTCTAAATCTTACCTCTTACCTCTTACCTCTCATCTCTTGTCTCTTGGTTCTTGTCTCTTGTCTATTAATTGTCAAATGTACTTAGATCCTTCTCTCACACTCAGTGAATGCAAGGGTTGATTTGAAATAAAATCTTTCACCCAGAATGGATCTGTCTTTGAGTATTCCCTTAAAGCCCAGCCGATGGCTTTGTTGATAAAGAACTCTTTTGTCCCGCTGTTATGCAATATGGCTTTACTTAGAAATTTTGTATCGGTATTGGCTTTGTATTTCAACTGAAAAATAATGGAAATGCGTTTCAACCAGATATTGTCTTGCTCGATCCATTTGGCGATCACGTCTGTTTTAAGTTCAGGATATTTATTGACCAGATTTCCTATCATCACAACGGTCCCGTCCACCGAATCCCACCAGGATTTTGTCGTAATGAGTTTTTCGATCTTCAGAATATCATTTTTTTCCAAGAATTCTTTCATGGTATCCAGATAGGCTAAAGCCAAATATTGAAATTCTCTTTCCGGTTGGTCCCACAATGTCCAAACGATCTCCCAGTCGATCTTCTTTGTGGCCTTTTGCTCTTTTAAAAAATCCTTTCTTAATTCTGCGCGAACAGGTTTTTGCAAGCCAAGATACTCGAACTTATGTTTCATATAAGCTTTCATGCCTTCCGCTTTTTCGGGATTTTTAGTTGCTCTGTATATTTCCATGATCCTGATAAGTGCCTTATTCAAAGCTATCTCCTTGTTTTGTTTTAAGCTAATAATAAATCTCAAAAAGCTCAAATTAAAAACTCTTGTCAAAAAAGAATTTCGTTCATACATTTTCCGTACGGAGTATATAGCAAATAAAAAAGGAGCGCGTATGAATAGAAATATTCGAGTTTTAATTACATGCTGTATTTTATTTGCTGTGATCCATGCACAAGTCGATACGGTCATGAATTCCCGATTGAATAATTATAAACTTTACCCCGAGGTCAACGAACAGAGGCCTGATCTGCCGTCACCTTTTATTTCTGAAGAGGGTGAGGAGTATATCGTGGCATTTACCCAATACGGCAAATTTGCCATTATTCCAGTTACTTTGAGCAATGACAAGGACTTTGCGCCGCAATTGCTTATGGATACCCTTGATTTTCCACTATTGGCCCGCTATGGTTTACATGATAATAAACTACTTAATTCTATGAATCAAATAACCGGTTGGGATCTGGATACAATAACCGCTCTGGGCCGGCCGGGTGGACTATCGACCGATGGATTTTTAGCTGAAGATGAAAATATTCGTTCAATCCTGATCCATGATAATAGTCTTGTTTTCGCAATGGGCTTGACGCATCCTGAAATGGCAAAACCCTTGTTCCATTTTTTGAATATGATGGGAGAAGATTTGAAGTTACATCGCTGGAATATGAAAAAACATAAGTGGGAACATATTACCTGCTTTTATTATAATAGCCAAGTCATCTATGTAGATGTTGAAGATACAAAAGGTGGACAACAATCAATTTTTAATGATGGTATTCAGGGTGCATTCCATATTAAGCTTCGAAGAAGAGCAGAGCCGAATGAATTGGCGTTGCTGGCACGAACTTATCATGATCTCTCAACTGAAGATTATGAATTGCTTAAAGAGAAGTTATTCACCCTTAGCATGGGCGAGATGGAAGCGCAATATATCATGCGATACGGCTTTTATGAAGGACACACTTATTGGAGAACCGATCCGGTCACGATAGCTCTGGTATTCGGGTTGAGAACCCTGCCGGAGATCGAAGAGGTATTTTCCAATGAGCTATATAAAGTTTTGACGGAACATGCTGTGGCACAACCCTAAGAAAAGGAAAAGTGAAAATGAAAAGAAAATTGTTAATCGCTATGATGATCGTTCTGATGTTATGCACGGGATTGTTGTTTGCACATGAGGAAAAACTCCGCTTCAGGCCGTTTCAGCTAAGTTTCGGATACCCTTTAGGTACAAATGGATTGAATGCCTTTCAGTATACGAATGGATTTTCATTCAATATGCTCTATGGAATGAATGGCGGATTGGATGGCGTTGAAATTGGATCGGTTTTTAATTATATCCACCACAATGCAAACGGTGTGCAGATCGCGGGTGTTTTTAATATGGTCCGCCAACAGTCTAATGGTATTTTTATATCGGGCGCAACGAACCTGCATTTAAGCTCGGTCAAAGGAGCAAGTATTTCAGGTGCACTGAACTTGAGTGCCGGACATTCAGATGGTTTGTTCATAGCAGGTGGAACGAATATTCACTTGCGTACCATGGATGGTGTTTCAATTGCAGGTGGTTTGAATATTACTTTTGGTGATGCAGAGGGTTTTACCGTCGCTCCGGTCAACCTTTTCTTTAAAGAATACTCCGGTGTTCAGATCGGCGTAGTCAATTACGTTGGAGCATTGGACGGATTACAAATTGGGGTAGTCAATTATGTCGGAAAAGATATTGATGCTTTACCCATTGGTTTGATCTCTGTGGTAAAAGACGGCTATTATGAACTTGAATTTACGTCAAATGAATTGGCCACTCTAAATGCAAGTTATAAAATGGGAGTTGAAAAATTCTACAATACATTTAATGTTGGTTATTCAAAATATCAGGATCGGCCGATCTTTCGTTACGGAATTGGGGCCGGTACAAGCCGTCCGGTGGGTTACAAACAATCTGTATCTATAGAAATTAACAGTGATCAGATCATCAATAGTTGGAAATGGAATACTGGTTTAAGCCTTTTATCTAAATTGTCATTAGATTATCGTTTGCGACTTGGAGAGAAATTTGCCCTTGTTGCAGGACTTAGTTATAATGCCTTGGTCACATCTGAAAAAGTAGATGGTGAATATGGTACGATCCCAATTCCTAAAACCGTTTATGAAAAAGAATGGACGAGTTCCAAGATGTTCATGTGGTTTGGTTTTAAGGCCGGATTTTCATATCAGATTTGATAGTATTCTCTAATTGATTGATAATAAATGAGATAGTAATACACTTTCATTAGATTGACTAATGCAAAGAAAAATGATTATTCATTATCTTTTTCATATTTTGTAGTGTATGTTCGCACATTCGGGTAACCGAATGAATTTTATTAATGAAAAGAGAAAAAAATGACAGAGACACTAAAATTTTCCGAACTCGGACTTTCTGATATCAGCCTGAGAGCCATTACACAAAAGGGTTTTGAAGAACCCACGGCAATTCAAGCCATGACCATCCCGGTCATGATGAAAAACAATCGGAACATTATTGCACAAGCACAAACAGGAACGGGAAAGACAGCCGCTTTTGGTTTGCCTATTCTTGATCTTATGGATCCAAATAAAACCGGAGTGCAGGCACTGATCCTGACACCGACCCGTGAACTGGCAATTCAGGTTGCCGAAGAAATTCATTCCCTTCGTGGAGATAGACAGATCGGTACCATGCCGATCTATGGCGGACAATCCATCGATCAACAATTAAGACGCTTAAAGAAAGGTGTAGAAATTGTTGTAGGTACCCCCGGACGCGTTATCGATCACTTAAAGCGCAAGACTTTGAATTTGAAAAATATACAGCATCTTGTTTTGGATGAAGCAGATGAAATGCTCAATATGGGATTTATTGAGGATATGGAAGAGATCATGAAGCATACCAATCCGAATAAACGGACCTTGCTTTTTTCTGCAACCATGCCCCAGAAGATCAAAGATCTGGCACATACCTATATGGATGGTTACGAACTACTGAAAGCGAAAAAAGAAAATATCACTACAGATCTGACCGAACAGATCTATTTTGAAGTCAAGAACTCAGATAAATTTGATGCGCTATCTCGAATTATCGATTTTGAAGATAATTTTTACGGACTGGTGTTTTGCCGCACCAAACAGGATGTTGATACGCTGGTCAGCGGTTTATTGAGTAGAGG
>JAIPIT010000041.1 GCA_021734505.1 Fidelibacterota bacterium
CATCAGCATCATAAATGTAACCATCAGGACCAGAAAGTGTTACCACTTTCCCACCCAACTCGTTTACCTTAATGGCGGCTCCCCAAGCTACATTTCCAAATCCGGATATGGCGACAGGTTTTGGAGTGGTTTATTTTGCCGATGAAATGCTCAAGAATGTGGGTCAGAATTTTGAAGGTAAAAGAGTCGCCATATCCGGATTTGGAAATGTAGCTTGGGGAGCCGCCATTAAGGTAAACGAGTTGGGTGGGAAAGTGGTAACACTTTCTGGTCCTGATGGTTACATTTATGATGCTGATGGTATTTGTGACGAAAAGATCAATTATATGCTGATGCTTCGGTCAAGCAATAATGATATTGTAGCACCTTATGCACGGGAATTCCCCAATGCAATTTTTTATCCGGGGAAACGTCCATGGGAACAAGCCGTGGATATTGCTTTACCTTGTGCTACTCAGAATGAATTGGATAAAAATGATGCGGAAATGCTCATTAAAAATGGTTGTATTTGCGTTGTTGAAGGGGCAAATATGCCATCAACACCGGAAGCTGTAAAAGTGTTTGAAGATGCAAAAATTCTTTATGCACCGGGTAAAGCTTCCAATGCCGGTGGTGTAGCTACTTCAGGTCTTGAAATGAGCCAGAATTATATGGGCCTTTCATGGACAAGTGAAAAAGTGGACGAAGAATTACATCATATCATGGTTCGTATACATGAGCAATGTGTTGAACATGGACGTGTAAATGATAGTTATGTCGATTATGTCCACGGAGCAAATGTTGCAGGTTTCCTAAAAGTAGCCCATGCAATGGTTGAACAGGGAATTGTTTAAGAATAATTGACATAAATTATTAATATATATACAGACTGAAAATGTAGGGAGATAACTATAGAGCTAGGGAATTTAATTTAAGTTAGACAAATAGGAAATAAAAGGAGACAGACATGACAAAAAGTGAATTCATGAATCACATGGCCGTCCAAAATCCCAGCCAACCGGAATTTATACAGGCTGTCAGGGAAGTGGTTGATTCAGTATGGGAAGTGTATGAAGCTAATCCTGTCTTTCAGGCCGCAAATATCATGGAGCGGATCGTAATACCGGAAAGATTGTTGGTTTTCCGGGTTCCATGGGTTAATGATGCCGGAGAGGTAAAAGTCAACAGAGGATACCGTGTTGAGTTCAACAACGCTATCGGTCCTTTTAAAGGAGGCCTTCGCTTCCATCCAAGTGTAAATCTTTCAATTTTAAAATTCCTCGGTTTTGAGCAGATCTTTAAGAATTCTCTGACCACATTGCCAATGGGCGGTGCCAAGGGTGGTGCGGATTTTGATCCAAAAGGAAAAACAGATAATGAGATCATGCACTTTTGTCAAAGCTTTATGTCTGAATTATTTAGGCATATTGGTCCTCGTACGGATGTCCCTGCCGGCGATATAGGTGTAGGTGGACGAGAGATCGGTTACTTATACGGTCAATTCAAAAGACTAAAAAATGAACACACTGCAGCCTTGACCGGTAAAGGTGTTCAGTGGGGTGGTAGCTTGATCCGACCTGAGGCAACCGGCTATGGTACCGTTTACATGGCGGAAGATATGCTGGCAACACGAAACGATTCCTTTGAAGGTAAGACCGTTGTGATCTCCGGATCCGGAAATGTCGCGCAATACGCCGCTCAAAAGGTGATCGAATTGGGTGGTACGGTTGTAACCTTCTCAGACTCTGCGGGTTATATTTATGATCCTGATGGTATTAAAGGCGAAAAATGGGATTATATTATGGATCTCAAAAATAATCGCCGAGGCCGGATCAAAGAGTATGCCAAGGAATATGGTTGTAAGTACTATGAAGGGAAACGACCTTGGGAAGTACCTTGTGAAATAGCATTACCTTGCGCTACTCAGAATGAGATTACCGGCGATGATGCCAAGATGCTTGTTAAAAACGGTTGCTATGTTGTTGCGGAAGGTGCGAATATGCCTTCAACACCGGAGGCAGTAGAAGTATTTAAAAAAGCTAAAATATTATTTGCCCCCGGTAAAGCAGCAAATGCAGGGGGTGTTGCCACTTCCGGACTTGAAATGACACAGAATTTTATGGGAATGTCATGGAGTCGAGAAGAGGTCAATGGTCACCTTAGGAAAATCATGACAAAAATTCATGACCAATGTGTCGAATATGGTCGTATTAACGATAATTATGTTGATTACGTCAAAGGCGCAAATATCGCCGGATTTATGAAAGTTGCGATCGCAATGGTAGATCTTGGCGTAGTATAATTTAAGGTAAAAATATAAAGTATATAGTCAAAAGTAGGGGACGGTTTAGGCCGTCCCTTTTTTATGTATTGGAGAATGTTGATTATTTTGTTTTTCTGTAAAGACGCGATTCATCACTACAAATATCAAATCACAGGTCACAGATCACCGGTCACAGATCACCGATCATTTTGTATAAATGATCAGTTCTCTTTCAGTATTGATCTCAACAACCACACGAGAAATATTATTTTCACGAAAAGCAAAACCTGAAACTACAAAACGTGTATCTTCAGTATTATAAAATATCATTCTACCGGGACGAGTGAAGAAAAGTGATTTAGGAGTATTTTTCATTATGAAATCTTCTTGAGGATTATCTCCATTGACTTCATGGCGATAAGATACGGTCTCCTTGGGAAAAATATTCAAATTTACGGGAAAAGTAATTTCCATTCTATGATAGACTTGCATATCCTCTGTAATATCTCTTGCAACAGACTCTTTTACCGCTTGTGGAAGGATAGGTTTAAATGATGTTGTATCTTTTATTTCGTCGGGATTATCTAAAGAACTTTGCTGTTGTTCTGTCATTTCAAAAACATCTGAAGTGATATTCCAGTTACTGGCAAGACGATTTAGTACAAAAATTACGATCAGAGCGCCCAAAACGATCAATGTATAAATTAGTGCTTTGCTGGGTTCTTTTTTTCGACCACGATAAGGGCGGGTTTTTTTAATTCGAAACGATTCAACCCGTGATTTGGTCTTCGTCTCGCTTTTTGATACATTTAAGTCACAAAAGCGGATGATCTCGTCATAGTCCAAGCCAAGATGCTTGGCATAGATCTTTAATTGAAATTTGGTAATAATAGGGTCTGCATCTTTAAAATCACCGGTTTCAAGATACGTGATCCTTTCGACCGGTAAACGCATTTTTTCACTGATCGTTTGCAGTGAAATACCTTTTTCCTCTCGTAGAGATTTTATGTCGGACCAAGTTTCTAGCATTGTTCATTTCTCCAAGGCTAAATGTAGGAAAAGAAAAGTTAAAAGGCAAAAGACAAAAGTATAAAGTAATTAAATGTAAAGGCCGAAACGTGAGTGGGAAGTTGTAAATTGTAAGTGCTGAGTAAAAAGTGAAGAGGAGACCTTTCCCCTAAAATCGGACAGTTTAAAATGTTAGTATAAGTCCTTTTTGACTTTCCCCCTAAATCCGCATCATTACTACCTTAAACCCAAAAAAACACAAACTTCACCGCAGTGAACACATCTTGGTGTACACAAAGTGTATTACCTGCATGAATAAAGGCTCTGCACCGGACTCTTAATCCGGTGATCAATATTAATAACTCCTAAATCCTTATAAACACTCACTTTGCCGCGGTAAAAATCACCGGTCAGTTTTTGGTCCCCACTGCGTCCGTCAACTGACGGACTTCGTAGGGCAGGCACCTCTTTACCTCAAACACACATGGATACTGCGTATTTTAGGGTCTGAAAATCCCTGGGCCATATGATCATCTTTTTCATAGCCGCACTAGAAACTCTTTTACCTCCTAAACCTTTAACTTTAAACATAAATGATTTGATACTTAATCCCCATATCTTTATAATTAGGGTAAATTATAAACCGGATCATTTACAAGGAATACAATGATGAGGAAATGGGGAAAATATCTAATTATTCTATTTGCAATAGTACTTTCAGCTTGTGGGAAACCCGAAGCGAAGTATGTTTTCTTTTTTATTGGCGACGGCATGGGTCCGGTTCAGGTCAATGCTGCTGAGCGCTATCTCGCTTCTATGGAAGGTCGCAACGGAATTGTACCATTGGCTATGAATTTGGCTCATTCAAGAGGAAATATTACAACATATTCGCAGAATAGTTATATTACAGATTCGGGTGCTGCCGTCACTGCCCTGGCAACAGGGAATAAAACCAGCAATCAAACGCTTTCAATGGATGCAGAACATCGCTATCCCTTTAAAACTATTGCTGAAGCGGCAAAAGAGCGTGGAATGAAAGTTGGTATAATTTCTACTGTAGATATCGATCATGCAACTCCCGCCGGTTATTATGCGCATCAACCTAAGCGTAGCAATTATTATGAGATTGGGATCCAATTGGCTAATTCTAATTTTGATTTCTTTGGTGGGGGAGGATTTCGCAATATTACTGACCCAAAAGGGTTTGATCCTGTCAATGTGATCGATCTGGCTAAGAAAAATGGCTATTTATACATAAATAACGCAACTGCATTCAATTATCTTGAACCCGGTGCGGGAAGAGTACTTTTTGTGCATCCTGCCGTAAGTGATGATTATGCAATGCCTTACAGTATTGACATGGATGAAGGTTCGATAGCGCTTTCTCAGATAACACAAAAAGCAATTGACATGATCGATAATCCGGACGGTTTCTTTATAATGGTAGAAGGCGGTAAGATCGATTGGGCCTGTCATGGGAATGATGCGGCAGCTACTATTCATGATGTACTTGCACTGGATGAAGCAGTTAAAGTTGCTCTTGAATTTTATAGTAAACATAAGAACAATACACTCATTATTATAACGGCAGATCATGAATGCGGCGGAATGACCATGGGGACGTCTTACGGTGATAGCAATATGGACCTAAGTAAATTGCAGTGGCAAATGGGTTCTTTTATGGAGTTGACTCGTGAATATCATGCGATCCGAAAAGGGCTTTTAGATGTTTTGGGAGAAGAAGCCTTAAAAGCTGATTCTTCATGGGCATTTGATTTTATTTTAACGCAAACTGGTTTGGGAGATGAATCAAAAGGCCTTGGATTTAACAGTTATGAAATTAAAGAACTTTCTGTTGCATATTCCAGATCTTTCGATGAAAAAAATTATAATGACCCATATGAATATATCAAGTACGGTTCTTATGATGCATTTATGATCGCTGCATCGCATATGCTTTCCCGGAAAGTGGGCATCGGCTGGTCTACATTCTCTCATACGGGTATTCCGGTTCCAATACGAGCTTTTGGAGCAGGCGCTCAAAATTTCGCAGGTTATTATGATAATACGGAAGTCTACAATCGCTTACTTGATATAATAAAAAAGTGACTTAAAGATATAAGATATGAGAGCTGAGTAGAAAAATTATATTCTCAGATCACCGATCACTGACCCCCGACTCCCGATCACTGTATCAAATCGATTTGAACAGAGAATTCTTTTCCGTCGCGATTGATCAAAGCATTGATCGAATCACCGATCTTTAAATATGAATTATTGATAATATCAATGACATCTTGATTACGCTTGATGGCTTGATCATTAATGGAAAGAATTATATCACCGATCTTTAAACCCGCTTTGTCTCCGGCTTTTCCTTCCTTGATATCAATTATTATGACGCCATAATCGGTATCAAGATTGTAATATTCAATAATTGAGGGGGTCAATGCTTGACCGGAAATACCAAAATCCCAATTTCTAGCAATTTCACCACTTGTTTGAAGA
Source organism: Fidelibacterota bacterium (assembly GCA_021734505.1). GTDB lineage: Bacteria > Fidelibacterota > Fidelibacteria > Fidelibacterales > Fidelibacteraceae > M50B103. The sequence continues at coordinate 5,759 of JAIPIT010000041.1, forward strand.
TCATTCACGATCTCTTTGACACGATTGATAGGAATTGCGAACCCAATTCCTATTGACCCGCTGGAACCCGTATTGGCATTGAAAATAAATGTATTTATCCCAATAAGCTCTCCGCTCATATTGACTAAGGCACCACCGCTGTTTCCACTATTAATGCTGGCGTCGGTTTGTATCATGTCCTGATAAACATGTCCGCTCTCATTCTCTCCAAAATCCATATGAATACTGCTGATTATTCCCGCAGTAACAATGGGTTTATTGCTGACATCAAACAAACCAAAGGGATTACCGAGAGCAATGACCCACTCTCCAATAATGATCTCATCGCTTTTTCCCATTTTAACAAATGGCAGGTTTTCAGCTTCGATCTTTAGCAAAGCAATATCGGTCAGTTCATCTTTTCCAACGATCTCTGCCTGATATCGTGCTCCACCCATAAGCGTAGCATAGATCTCAACAGCATTATCTCCCAATACATGTGCATTTGTTACAATATATCCATCAGCTGATATCAAGACACCGCTACCAAGACTTTGAATGCGTTTTTTATAAGTATTGTTTGGGAAAAAACGTGAGAAGAAAGGGTCGGAGAAAAATGGATTATTGCTATATTGTTGTATGCGTGTAACATGAATTCCTGTAATAGCGGGAGATGCACTGGCAATAGTCTTTGTTATAGCCGTTTCGCGATCTGAAAATAATGTTTCATTGACATCTACACGGTCTTCTAGCGGACTATTTACGGTATCTGTAGTATCTGCCTGGATCGATTCGAATAAAAGATGCCTGCGTGTATCAAGATAAAATTGAAGTGACAAAATGAGTAAAACAACACAAATTATAAGCGCTATAATACTGATGATTCCTTTCTTCATTACATTATCCTTCCCAATTTATCTTTTCTTCATATTGTACATACATTAAGGTCAAACCTTGAGGTGGTGCAGTTATAGCACCCGAAGATCGATCTTCACTTTCTAAAATATTTTTCAGATCTTCAACAGTTAATCTGCCTTTTCCGACCTCGGCCATTGTACCGACCAGTGAACGAACCATAGAATGCAAAAAACGATTCCCATGAATTCGATAGATCAAACGATCTCCATGTTGTTCCCAATATGACTTAAAAATTGTGCAGCGTTTATGATCGACTTCAGCCTGTACGGAACAGAAAGAGGTAAAATCATGCTCGCCAATAAATAGATCGGCACTTTTCTTCATCGAATCAAAATCCAGTTCCTGATATATCTGCCAAACCCGATCCCGATCAAGAGCTGTATTTTGTGTTGAAATAATATATTGATATTGTCGTTCTCGAGCGGAGAAACGTGCATGAAAATCTTTATTGCCAATTGCAGTGTTGATCACCCTGATATCTTTCGGAAGCAGGGTGTTTAAAGCGGCTTTTAGATTTAAATTCTGTAGAGTGCACGGGGGGTCGAAATGAACGATCTGATATTTTGCATGGACGCCGGCATCTGTCCTGCCGCTGGCATGTACGCGGATAGCTTCTCTATAGAGTTTTTTCAGCGCGTTCTCAATTTCACCCTGAATGCTGGGCTGATCAGTTTGTAATTGATACCCCGAATAGGCTGTTCCGTCATATTCTATGTGTAGGATCATACGTGTAATCATACCTGATTGTATCCCCGGCTTGTCATGGCAATTGATAAATGTTCAGCACGTTCCAATGAAGAAATTATTGTTGGTACGATCAGGGAGGTATAATATCGAGTTTGAGCAATGAGATGTTTTGGTCTATGGATACCCATAATACGATGGACTTGTTGCAGGGAACGGAATTCGTCACTTATCAGATTGACATAACGCATTGCTAAAGTAAGAGGCTGAATTAATTTGGCCGGTTTTTTTCCTTCAAGATAAGAAGTTATGGATGAAATACTCATCTTTGAACCACCTCTTATCAAATAACTCATAATAAATAGAACATTTCCATTTCTAAGTGTAAAGAAAAGGGCTTTATTCCAGAGAGCCGTTGTTCTAAAAGCCTCCCAGTAAGCACTATCGCCAAAACGAAAGAATAAATGAACAAAAAGTGTAAAAACCAACAAGATCGACATCTTGAAGAACATCACAAAAATAGCTTTTCTTTGTTTATTTATTAAACTAAGAAGAACAAAAATGCTTAATACGATCAATTGGCCGCTTAAGTAGGGGATAATAAATACTGAGATAAAAGTCAGTATAGATAAAATGATCTGTATATAGCGTACTGTTTTTTTCATTAAAAAGATAATCCGAGTTGTAGATAAGCGCCACCTTGAGTGGGAAGGGCAAAAGCAGATATCTGCATATTTTTTTGCTTTAAATATCTTACGTTGATGATAGAAGCGATGCGATTAACGATCAGTCCGGTAAGAACAAATTCACTGCTGAGAAGAGTTAATTCCTTTTTTCTAAAAAGAGCATCATATGTCAGGAGATTAGCATTAGACTCCCATTCCCATTGATAATCAGTGCTCCAGATATCTTGAGGAGTGCGATTTTCCAACATATCTTCTTCGTGGTCGGCATAGGACATGTAATTTCCCATATCTGCCCAGAACTCATTATTGTCAGGATAATCCGTTAACCCGCCATGCAAGCGGGAATAAGAGATAATATCTATATTTTGAACATGAGCAGAGTAGCGTAAACCTGCGAAGCCTAACCAAAGGGCGGCTTCAGTTCCAAGAAAAATATAAGCTGAATTTGATTTATTGGATAATTCGCCCCAACCGGGAAGAACAATGCTTTTTAACATGCTATTCTTTGGTGTTACTTCCTGGGCGAAGACGAGTGCGATGAGGCTTAGTAAAACTAAAATTCTAAATGATCGTTTCATGGGGGTCCTTTTTAGCTTGATCTTGCAAAAAATAATATCGCCGTTATGGCATTTAAAATCAACATCCAAATGGAAAATTTATATATGGAACTTCTTACGTTCCCTTCCTCTTCAGGTTCCGTTATAAATGAATCTAAAATAAAGGCGGGATCACTTGCTTTTCGTAATTGAATTTCACAGCGGATTGAGTCACTATCTTCAAGATAATAAAATAATTCACCCCGATAGATTGCTGATGAGGAATCACTTATAAGAAAATAATCATGTCTTTCAAGTATCTCAGAGATCTCAAAGAGATAGGGTGTCTCTGCATTAAAATAAACCCCTTGTGGTCTTGTTTCTTCTGCAAAAAGAACAAAGATCAAAATAGTGAGCAGAGTAATTATTTTTTTCGTCTGGGCCATAAAGAAAATATCATTCCCAAAAGCATGATCACACTGATGGAGATGCCAAAAAGGTTTCCGGTTTTCACATAAGCCGAGTCATGATCTCCGGCAGACATGCAGTAATCAAGTATGCCTGAAGAATATAGAGGCAAGCGATCCAAAACTCGTCCTTTTTCATCAATGAACATTGAGATACCGGCATTTGCAGCACGGATCAAAGGTCGGCGGGTTTCTATCGCACGAACAATGGCAATAGCAGCATGCTGGTGTGGTCCCATCGATTTACCGAACCATATATCATTGGTAATCAGGATGTTGTATTTACTTCCCTTGTTTGCGAAGGAGCGGACAGTATGAGGGAAAACCGAATCGTAACAGACCATTGGTGTGAATGCAATACTGTCAGCAGTCATTTTTAAAGGTTCTCTGAAATTACGGTGAGAAAATTCACTTTGACCGTATTCCATGTTATTTAACCATGAGAACATACTGCCACCCGGTGTGAATTCACCAAAGGGGACAAGATGAAGCTTATCATAAACTTGAGTATTAAAAGTCGATTGATCGGGCTCAAAAACAAAGATTGTATTGGTACTTGAATGCCAGTTATTTTCATCTTTGTAGTAAAAATCCAAAGCTCCGGTGATCAGAGTACTTTTCATATCAACAGCGCATTGATTGAGCAGGTGAGTGAAATATATTGAAGAACGAAGGTAGTAGGGAACCGCAGTCTCCGGCCAAACGATCACGTCGGGTTTAAAACCATTATCCGTTCGACTAAGAGAATCGAGTTTATTAATAATTGGCAATCGATTTGCCGGTATCCATTTTTCTTTGGCAGGAATATCCGGTTGAACGATCCTGAAATTTAGCTTTTTCTCCGAACTTAGATCGGAATTCAGCATGATCGAACCATAGATAAATGGAAAAATTAAGATCAGAATAAGAGCGATCAGGCGTTTCCGGGTATAGTATTTGATCATGAGAAAAAGGAAAAGGTTCGTTATAAGAAGTACAAACGATACGGTATAAACGCCCCCAATATCTGCCATTTGAACATAGACTGTATTATATGCCTGTGAATGCCCGAGACTTAACCATGGAAAACCGAATGTTCCAAATGACCGCAGAAATTCTACAGCTGTCCAAATAAAAGGGAAAAACAAAAAAGCCAATAATGTATCTTTTTTCTGGATCATCTTAAATAACATCCCGATAAAGGCATAATTCAGTGAAAGGAAAACGGCTCCCAGTAGCATTGAAAGTGTAGCCAACCATGGGAATGTGCCGGTATTGAGTGCCAGCCAATGGATAGATAAAATAGAATAGAAAATTCCCCAGATCAAACCGGTCAGAAAACCGTTTTTGACTTTTTCCAGAATAAACAGTAAAGGGAGAAGGGCGAAAAATGCTGTGTAGAATTGATTGAAAGGTGCAAATGACATTTCAAGTAACAGTGCAGAAAGTAACAGAAGGAGAATATGTTTAATATTCAGTTTCATGTTCTGCTCCTGGAATCTAAATATTCTTGCAGCATAATGCGTGCAGCCAGCTGATCAACCATTCCTTTGTCATCACGAGGTTTTTTACCTTGTTGATGTAAAATACTTTTTGCCTGTATGGACGTATAGCGTTCATCCCAGGGGATTATGGGGATACTAATAATTGATCTAAGGGATTCTATCAGTTTGTCAACTAATATTGTCTGATCGGTCTTATTTCCCGATATGCCAATGGGATAGCCCATAATTATGTTATAGGCTTATGTTCTTCACAAATGGCGAGCAGTTGCCTTACCCCATCATCAAAGTCGGAAATCTTTAAGGTATCTAAAGGAGTTGCTATGATTTGAAGAGGGTCAGAGACAGCCAGGCCGATCCGCCGCATTCCGTAATCAACTGCAAGGATTCTCTGCATGTTTATTTCTGCACTTCCCGGGGTTGAGATAAGTATTCTTTTAATATCTTGCCGGCTTTAAAATGGACTTTTTTACGCGCAGGGACATAAATGACCTCATTGGTCTTAGGATTTCGAGCCTGAGGTTTCGCTTTGGAATTTTTAACTTCAAAAACTCCAAAATTACGGATCTCAATTCGGACGCGTTCTGCATCGTCATCCATTAGTAGGTCTAAAATTGCTGCAAAGATTTCATCCATGTACTTTTCGCATTCATAGATGCGCATTTTACATCCACCTTTGGTTCTTACGCGAATGTGTTTTGCTACATCTTTTTTTGTAAATGTCTTTTTTTCCATTGTTTCCTCCGAAAATTAAGTTCTGTCGATGGTTATTACCCCGGGTATATTTTTTAATTTCTGCATAATGCGTTCAGCATGTTTTAAACTTTCAACCATTACGGCAACTTGACCCCTTGCCAATTTGCCTTCAACCGAAAAATTAATACTTAACATATTTGTGTGCTGATCATGAATGATCTGCGAAACGTCATAGATCAGGTTTGATCTGTCTTCACTAATAATATTGATTCGGGTTACAAAAGTTCGCCCTGCCTTTACCTGCCATTTTACATCAATGAAACGGTCTTTTTCTTCTTCAAGATTAGGAATGTTCCTGCAGTCATGACGATGAACCGTAATACCTCGTCCCCGTGTTATAAAACCGATGATCTCGTCACCGGGGATAGGGTTGCAGCACTTGGCAAGCTGTACCAGCATATTTTCGTAACCACTTACACTTATTCCGTTAGTGGAACGGTACTGTTTAAAAGTAGGAATTGTATCATCTTCTTGCTTTGATTCTTCGTCTTTTGTATACAAGTCTTTAATAATATGCTTAATGGTCAGCTCACCTTTACCAATAGCCTGATAAAAGAGATGGTCCGTATCATATCCCATATCTTTAAAGCGTGTCTTTGCATCCTTGATCTTTGAAGAGAGCTTTGCTTTTCTTAATCCCTTTTCAAGTATCTCTTCACCCAACTTGACGCTTTGTTCGAACTCATGTCGCTGTAACCACTTTCTGATCCTGTGTTTTGCCCGGTTCGTCGTCACAAATCTCAACCAGTTATAGCTTACATTATGATTGTTTGAAGTAATAACTTCGATACGATCACCGCTGGAAAGTTGAGAGTTTAGTGAGATGATCTTTCCGTTGACTTTTGCTCCGATACACCGGTAGCCCACCTCTGTATGAACTGCAAAAGCAAAATCTAAAGCTGTGGAATGTAAAGGTAACTTAATGAGATCACCTTTCGGTGTAAATACAAAGATCTCATCATTGAAAAGGTCGATCTTAAGAGTTTCAAGGAACTCCTCATCATCTTTAGTATCATTCTTTAATATATCAACAAGATCTCTTAACCATTGAATATGGCGGTCCAAATCGTCCGTTTCACCGGATTCTTTGTATTTCCAGTGTGCTGCAATGCCAACTTCAGCCGTTTTGTCCATTTCATCCGTACGGATCTGGATCTCAATGGGAATTCCTTTTGGACCGATCACCGTCGTGTGTACGGATTGATAACCGTTCGATTTAGGTGTTGCAATGAAATCCCTAAAGCGTTCGGTAATTGGTGTAAATTTTTGATGTACAATACCTAAAACCGAATAACAATGCGTAATGGAGTTCACAATAATTCTGATCGCAAGAATATCAAAGATCTCTTCAAGTGGCCTATTTTGTCTTACCATCTTGTTATAAATTGAGTTGAAATTTTTAATTCTTCCGAAAACCCGCGCTTCAATATTTTCTTCTTTAAGATAGGTATTGATCAATTTTATAAAATCATCGATATCGTGTTGAGATCTTTTTTTCTGATCTGTAATACGTTCATCAAGTTCCTGATAGACCTTGGGGTCAAGATGCTTTAACGCCAGATCTTCCATTTCCATTTTGATCCGGTACATTCCGAGCCGATGGGCGAGTGGGGCATAGACATCACGGGTTTCCAAGGCAATACGACGGCGTTTTTTAACAGGAAGAGCATCTAAAGTTCGCATATTATGAAGCCGGTCTGCAAATTTAATAATGATCACACGAATATCATCTGCAACGCTTAACAACATTTTACGGAAATTTTGAGCTTGCTGTTGTTGTTCACTTACAAACTTGATCCCGCCGATCTTTGTAACACCTTTTACAAACTGAACAATTTGAGGTGTGAAATCATTGCTCATAACCTCTTCGGAAATATTAGTATCTTCAAGAACATCATGAAGAAAACCGGCACAAATGGTCGGTGTATCCATATTTAGTTCCGAAAGGATCAGGGCAGTATGGTATAAATGCTGAAAATAGGGTTCTCCGGATTGACGGAATTGATCCTTATGAGCTTCCTTGGCAAATTTATATGCTTTCCAAAGAAGTGGAATATCAGCTTCAATATTACTGTTGTATATCTTGATCTGATCCAATAGAAAATTGAAATCTTTTGGAAAGGTTTTAGGCAGCTCGCTTGTCATACCGCTTAGAAAGCTCCTTCATTCTGTGTTTCATCGTAATTTTCGAAAGGTGCGTCAAAGAAACGTACGATCTCACTTTTAAAAGTCAAGTTAATGTTACCTGTAGGACCATTTCTATGCTTTGCAATGATAAGATTGGCTTTTCCCTCATCACCGGGATCTTTAGAGTAGTAATGTTGACGGTGAACGAACATTACAAGATCGGCATCCTGTTCAATTGCACCTGAATCTCTAAGGTCTGATAATTTTGGAAGATTGTCTTTTCCGCGTTGTTCCGGAGCACGGCTTAACTGTGACAGGGCAACAACAGGAATATTCATCTCTTTTGCCAATGCTTTGAGTTGTTGAGAGATCATGGCAACTTCCTGAACACGGCTATCATTCTTTCTGACTGTTGCATGTGATATTTGTAAATAATCGACAAAAATTATATCCAGCTTGCCGATACGGCTTTTTAATCGTCGTGCCCGGCTTCGCATATCAAGTACATTCAAATTCGGTGTAAAGTCAAAATGAATATCTGCATCATTGATCTTTCCGGCCGCTTCAGTCAAAAAGCCCCACTGATTTTGGGGTATTTTTCCTCGCCTTAACAGCTGATGATCAATTTGACTTTGCATACTCAGCAAACGCATCGCGATACCTTCCTGGGACATTTCAAGAGAGAAAAACCCTACGCTGATACCATGATCCAATGCCATATTACGCATCATTGATAAAGCTAAAGCAGTTTTACCCATAGAAGGTCTTCCGGCAACAATGACGAGGTCGGAATTCTGAAATCCGTTCGTAATAGTATCAAACTGTTTAAATCCACTTGGAATACCGACAACATCACCATGATGCTGGGAAAGATTTTCAATATGCTCTACGGTGGAGTGTAAAATGCTTTTCATGCTTACAAAATCCTGAGAAGCACTGTTTTCGCTTAACTGAAAAATTTGTTGTTGCGCTTTGTCAAGAATGAGATCTGTTTCTTCATTTTCTGAAAATGCACTGTCTATCATCTCGTTCGATGTTGAAATAATCGTCCTGAGAATGTATTTTTCTTTTACAAGATTGGAATAATATTCTATGTTGGCAGCTGTTGGCACACGATTTATCAGGTCTGCTACCACTGCCGGACCACCAACATCTTCAATAAGTTTCAGCTGATTGAGTTTTTCTACTACAGTTAACTGATCAATGGGTTTATGTTCGGTATAAAGATCGTTCATTGCCCGAAAAATAAATTTATGAGCATCAAGATAAAAACAATTCTCGTTCAATAATTCCAATGCCCGGCTTGCTGCAATATCTTCTTGCATCATAGATCCCAATACCGCTTTTTCAGAATCTATTGATTGCGGGGGGATGCGTGTAATATCTTGTTTTGCTGCCATGATTTCCTCGAAAAATAATGTTATCTGTTAAGTTAAACGAGAATATTTATAAATGAAAGCAAAATACGATTAATAATTGAAAAATATAGGTTTGCGTGTGGATAAATATGTTGATAAGTGTAAAATATTGGTGAATAGTAAGCATGTATTTTGCAAGACAAAAATTATAAGATAAAAAATATAGAACATATGTAAAAAGGCTCGCTAGTCATCCTGGAAATTCTGAATTTATTTCAGGATTGTTCAGCCCCAAAGGAGTCCCGCAGGCTATGCCACAGGAAGGCCTACTACGCCGAAGTAGCTTCGGCTACGAAGGCTGTGCTTTAGCGGAGTGTGGGAGATCTCTGCGAGATTTGTAATTGTGAAATTATTTTTAGAGACTAATCTTGATTACAAGAGTGTTACGAAAAAGATGGGGAAGTGAGAGATTTTTGTTTTATTCATTGATATTATTGACAATTGGATTGTCGCGGAGATCCCGAAACCATGCTACTCCGCCAGCTGGCAGATTCGCCATGGCGAGCAAGTTCGGGATGACTAGAAGATTATTTTAGGCTAAAAAAGCATCACGCCTTGCATCGCTTAATTTTTATCAAATTTCTCTGTTAACTTAAGCAAGCGTTCTTTTTCTTCTTCTGACAATGAGCCATACCCATCTTTATTAATACGTGTTAACAGACTCTGGAGCTCTTGCTCGTTGGAGTTGAATGTTTTTTTCTTTGGTGGCTTTTTTGTGAAATCTTTAGTTTTTGAACCCCAATGAAATATGATCTTCTCTTTTTTTACATGTTTTTTTCTGGTCTGATTCCAAAGTAAGAACAAATAACCAAAGGCCATTCCGGATAGGTGAGTGAGGTGTGCAACACCGTCCCCGCCGCCGCCGATGGAAGAGAACAGCTCAATGGCAGCAAAGATCATGACGAAGTATTTAACCTTGATGGGAATAAGGAAATTCAGATAAACAATGCGATTGGGATACATTAACCCAAAAGCCAGAAGCAGTCCATAAATTGCTCCCGATGCGCCGATAATGGGAATCTGTGAAGCAGGTTGTATGATCGCTGAAAGAATTCCCGCACCAATACCCGATATGAAGTAGAATTTAAGAAAAAACTTAGTACCCCACTGACTTTCCAATTCCGTTCCGAACATCCACAAGGCAAACATGTTGAAAAACAGATGCATAAATCCACCATGCAGGAACATATAAGAAATGGGTTGCCATAGGAAAAAATGTTTTGTGAACAGATCCGGGACCAAGCCGCCATAAATGACCATATACTTGTTCAATTGAGGGAATATCCAGCCCAGTAAAAAGATAAGAGCATTAGTAATAATAAGAACCCGAATCCCGGGTGTCAGTTTACGACGCATATTAAAACGATATTGATTCATATTTTGATTTATCCTTTATCTTTGCCCATTCTTTGATTATACTCAATCCTACCTACATCTTCGGGAAGCTAGATCCTCGACTACTGACTATCAACATGTACGGGAGGCTCTAGAGCTTCCTTCATTTTACCGGGCGACTAGCCTGTCCTCCGCTGTGCCTTGCCATAGCCGCTTCGGGGCGAAGGCTGGTAGTTTTAGCATAGGAGGAAGTCGCCCCTACATTATATCCAATGACTGATTTATAGCACTTTCCTCAGCACATCCACCGATTTCAATGTCCTGCATGTATCAAAGCGTGTCGCAAGGGTGTTCCAGAGAATACGATTGATCATTTCTTTGTCAAATCCGCTGTCAACTACATCTCCTAATTGCTCTGCTGGTAGTTTCGGGAGGTCTTTGAGTAAAGACAAGATAGCCGGATCAAGTTCCCAGATTAGGGAAAATTCTTCGTGACAGTCCTGACAACGAATACTGCCGATCTTGGGTAAAAAATATCCCTTTTCTAATTCCTGATCACAGTGATAGCAGTTTTCGGTGTTCAAAGAAAGTCCTTCTATTTCAAGAAAACGCAATATAAAGTACCAGTGTGCTATTTGAGGTGAAACACCGTTTTCCATAGCATTGAAAACATTGAGTAAAAGATCAAATAAGAGTACATTTGCTTCAACTTCTTTTTCTTTATACAATATTTCAAGGATCACTGAACCATAAAGGATTGCTTCGGGATTACTTTTAAGGTGAGAAAAAGATTGTTGATATTCCGCTTGTGAGAGGAATTGGTAGGGACGATCCTTTTTCTCGTTAAAATGCACATTGAGAAGTGAAAAGGGCTCAATAAGACCTCTGAAAGGACTTTTTGCCGTTCGCGCGCCCTTGGCGATCAGGATGATCTTTCCGAAATCCTTTGAAAAGCAATGCAAAATAGCAGATGTTTCCCCTTTGGGATTGACCTTGAGAATGAATGCTTGGGTGTTCTGTAACATGGTATATATGTGTAGAGACGCAAGATCTTGCGTCTCTACAATTATGTTATTTTAATACGCCTTCGCGAAAATAACCTGCTGTTTTGTCTTCCGTCCGGTATAAAAACATACGCCTTCTTCTTCCGGTTGTTCAAAAGGAATATTCCGGATAGTTGCTTTACATTCGTCTTGAATGAGTTGTTCCTCTTCGCGAGAGCCGTCCCAGTAGGCGCGGGCAAATCCACCATCAACGGTGGCCGCTTTCAATTCATCATACGAGGTGACATCAACGGTATTTTCCTCACGGAACGCTTTTCTGTTAGCAAACATATCGTTTTGTATGTCATCCAGCATGACTGAAACACTTTCCAGGAAGGCATTTTTTGCCATGACGGCTTTATCGCCTGTAAAACGTGTTGCGCAGACAAGATTGCCGCCTTCCACGTCACGAGGACCGACTTCAACACGCAGCGGAACG
>JAIPIT010000042.1 GCA_021734505.1 Fidelibacterota bacterium
AAACAATTTTTACCTGATAACAGAGCAATGCAAATTGGAGTCAACTATGAAAATATCTGATCTTTTTAATGGAACTTTTAACCAAAAAGTGTTACCTATGTTTTGAAGGTAAAGTGTTACCCATGTTTAGAAGGTACAGCTACCGACCCCCAACTCCACACCCCACACTCCCGACTCCAGAATTAAATTGCAGTTAATCCCTTTTTATTTTAGCTTACATTATAAAAATAAATATAACGATGAAAGCATCTGCTTAAAACCCCTTGGATCATTAAAATGAAAAATTCAAACGTACTTGTTGTCATTAGTTTATTACTGATCACTTTCAGTTATTCCCTTCTTAGAGGACAAGATCTTGATCATGAGATCGGAAATTTCCGAAAAGCGGTTTGTCCCTTCTCTTTGCCGACAGGATTGGTGCAGGGTGAGAACTTTGAATTTGGATACGTTACTGTCCCGGAGTTTCATAACAACCCAAATGGCAAAACCCTGGAACTCGCTGTAGCGATCTTTCCATGTAGCGGTGAAAACCCCGCGCCGGATCCTCTGGTCATGAATACTGCCGGACCGGGGAAATCCAATATGGACAATTTCATTCCGCAGATAGCCGGTGGCCTGGGAAACTACATCCTTCCTGATAGAGATATTGTCATTATCGAATTAAGAGGCCTGCGATATTCAAAACCTTTTTTAATGTGCCATGAGATCGCAGATGCGGAACGCGCCATGATGGGACAGAACCTCTCCACTCCGAAAACCATGGCTGTGTTAAGAAAAGCGCTTAAAGCCTCAAAAAAGAGGTTTAACAGAGAAGGGGTTGATCTGTCCGCATTCAATAACGTGGAAACCGCATCCGACATCGCATTGATCATGAGTAAACTCGGATATGAACAATTCAACATAGTTGGTTCATCGGCAGGTACTTTGGTCGCTCATCATGTGATCAGGGACTATCCGGATCGTGTCCGCTGTGCCATCCTGGATGCGGGACTCCCTTTGGATCCGGAATTAAAGATCAATTATGTGCCTTCCATCGTGGCCTGCTTAAAAAATTATTTTAAAGAATGTAGCCTGGATCATGTGTGTGATTCTGCCTATCCTCATTTAGAAGAACGATTCCTGAAACTTATTGACGATCTGAATGAAGATCCGGTCATGCTGCTCATTAAGGATCCGCTGTCAGGTGAGAAACTCGACTATGCGTTAAACGGGTACAGATTATCATCCTACCTGTTTATGAGAATGTTCTATTCAACACAGATCCCTCTATTGATCGGCAATGTTCTTGATGGCGATTACCGCGATGTGGTGAATTATCTTACAAACAGTCTGGTCCCCAATTACTTTGCCGACGGCCTGGGATTTACTGTTTTTATCAGCGAAACCGGCAACTATGAGGTTTCTGATATTGACCTGGATCCGACCTATCAAGTTTTCTCAGAAGGTGTAATGAGAACGGGCTTGGGAGGAAGGTTTTGGTTGGAAGTGGACAAAAAGTGGAAGATCTCAAAACTTGATGCAAAACGGATCCAATACCCCGAACCGTCCGATGTGCCGGTACTGGTCCTTAACGGAAAATACGATCCGGTGATACCTGTTAAATACGACAAGGTCATGAAAAAGAATTTAAAAAATTGTTATATCTACCGATTTGACGGGGTGCCGCATTCTGCATTCGATAACGCAACTGAATGTGCTTTACCCATGATTTTACAATTTTTGCATGATCCTTCAAAAGCACCGGATAGTCGTTGCATGGAAAATTACAAACAGGACTATCAGGTAAAAGACATGGAATGATCGGAAGCCAAGCTAAGTAAATGGAATCGAATATCCCGCATTGCTTGAATAGCTTCATAGCAAAGAAAGATGAAATTTTATACAAATGGCCTGTAAAATGGGAGAAACAACATGACAATCACATGGATCACGATACATGTTACGAATATGGACGAATCAAAACGCTTTTACTGCGATGTGCTGGGATTAAAGGTCAAGCATGAAATGGCGCCGCGACCGGGCATGAAGATCTGTTTCCTCGACGGCGGTCCCATCGATTACGAATTGATCGAAGATGACGGACATCCGGAGGTGAATATCGGGGCCAGTGTCTCGGCCGGTTTCAGGGTCGATTCATTGGATCAGAAGATCGCCGATCTCAAAAAGAAAGGCGTGGAAAACATCGTCGGACCGATCCAACCCGCGCCCAACATTCGTTTTATCTATATCAAAGATCCCGACGGGATGGGCATACAGATCTCGGAGAGAGTGTAATTAATACCACTCAACAAAGTCGTCATCCTGAACTTGCTCGCCATGGCGAAGCCAAAGGCGTAGCATGGTTTCAGGATCTCTGCGTCAATCCGGTTTTCCGCTAAATTGAATACAGTCATTTTAAAATCTAATTTGGTCTACTCTTGACGAAACGCATTCAAAATAATTTTGAATCGCATATACATAGAGATCCCGGACCAAGCCCGGGATGACAAGGGTGTTGATCCCGATGGGATGACGATACAGATCTCAGAGCGGGTATAGCTTCTTCAACCCCTGCGGAATTGTATTGTTAAGACAACTTCGTCTATACTGCTATTAACCCCTTTCAGGGCTTTTTATCGATCTTAAGATTTTATTCATGAAGAGAAATATAATCCCTGTGGGATCTAAGAATAGAATAGGCACTATTTTTTTGTTGATAAAATCTAACGGGGTTGAATAAAAAAGGACTCCAGAGGAGTCCAATATTTATCGTTCATCGTTTATAGTTTATCGTTTTCTTACAACCGAAGGTTGCCCCCGTTCATCCAATCCACAACATCCATCATTTTCCGTCCGGGGGACTGCAATTCTTCCGGCAGGAAATAACCGTCCTTGCAATGAATGGCGAATTGTTTTTTGGAGAGGACCTCGATCTTACCGGGATCGGTATCGGGGTGTAATTCAAAGGATGCTTTGCTCACCTTAATGCGTTGTCCATTCAAATGAAAGAATGCACCCGGCCAAGGAGTGAACGCGCGGACAGCACGACAAAGTGCTTCACCTGTCTTATTGAAATCAAGTTTTCCCGTATCGGGATGAACCTTGGGAGCCGGTGTGGCAACATGATCATCCTGTTCTAAGTAATCCACTTTGTCATTTTCAAACATATCCATGGTCTTGAGCAGGGCATCGGCGGAGAGTTGCTGCAAAATAGTATATAAATTACCCGTTGTATCTTCATCAAGAATAGGAATACGTTCCTGAAGGATGATCCGTCCGGTATCGACTTTTTTATCGATCTGAAAAACGGTCACTCCTGTTTCTTTTTCACCATGATACACCGCCCAGTGAATGGGAGCGGCACCGCGGTATTTAGGCAATAGCGATGCATGTGCATTGACGGCACCGAATACCGGCAATTCATAAACTTCCGGCGGTAATATCCGAAAAGCGACCACCACCAGGATGTCGGGAGAATAAGCTTTAAGAGTATTCAAGAATATCGGGTCTTTCAATTTTACAGGCTGTAGAACGGGTAAATCCAACTCAAGAGCGCGCTTTTTTACTTCCGGCATTGCCAATGCTTGCCCTCTTCCCTTGGGTTTATCGGGAGCAGTCACGACAGCCAGCACATCATGATGTGAGCCCATCAATGCATTGAGAGCCGGTACCGCGAATTCGGGGGTGCCCATGAAAATAATTTTCATTGTAGATCCTAATTTTAAAAGAATATAATAAGATTAAAGATAAAAGGGTAAAGATTAAAGAAAAGATACAAGAGACAAGAACCAAGAGACAACAACTTCTTCAACCCCTGGCGGGGTTGGGAGTTGGGTGTAAATAGCTTGTATATTCTTCTTGGACCCTTGCAGGGTCAATGTCTGTTCAACCCCTGGCGGGGTTGGGAGTTGGGTGTAAACAGCTTGTATATTCTTCTTGGACCTTTGCAGGGTCCTCGCTATATATAGTTTTGCTGACCAACGGTTTTAAGAATCCCAGAGGGGTTGAAGAATTAAACGATTAAACCTTTAACGATTCAACGATTCAACGAATTTTAAACACATAAAACAAAGACGCAATATTTTGCGCCTCAAAACCCCCCGACCCTGTGGAGGGGTTGAACATTATATTAACCCGGGGTGTAACCCCGGGACTTACTCCCACGCACCTCCAACCCCGACCCTGTGGAGGGGTTGAACTCATTTATTTATTGGAAATAAAAATAACAACCGCAGAGTGGTTGAATAAGACAAGCCGGGATTATTATTTTTACATTATTAAATTTTGCTTGAGAGTATGTTTTTCCGCCAAGGCTCTTAATTTCTTCTTATTCAACCTTCGTCGTATCGGGGAGATACGATCCACAAAGAATATACCGTTCAGATGATCGAACTCATGCTGAAAGACACGGGCAGCAAGATCAGTAAGGACCTCTTCATGCTCTTTACCTTTGTCATCGAAATATTTTACTTTAATGGTCAATGGTCGAATAACCAATTCCCTTATACCGGGGACGGAAAGGCAACCTTCTTCATAGTCCCACAATTCATCGGAAAATTCAAGTATTTCGGGATTAATAAAAATCGAATCGCCACGACCATCCTCAAAGGCATTCATCCCAATAACAAAAAAACGTTCCCTTAATCCGACTTGATTGGCAGAAAGTCCGATACCATCATCATCATACATGGTTTCGATCATATCCATGATATATGGCAAAACTACTTCATGAGAATCCGTAATAGGAACTTTTTCCCGTAAAACAGGATCACCATATGTTCGTATCTTTAAGATCATTTTCAGGGCCTAAAAAAGAAAGCCCGCCCAAAGATTTGAACGGGCTAATATTTGATTTATTTCTTTACTTCGGGTTCTTCTTTTGTCTCTGTCTCTTTGGCTATTTTAGAAGCAATGGCGCTCTTACGAACTTCCATTTCAGTTTCTTTTCCAAGCTTTAAGACAATGGAATCGGCCTTTACTTTGACGATCGTACCGATAATTCCACCAATTGTGACAACTTTGTCTTTCGGTGACAATTCTTCGAGCATTTTTTTTGTTTCTTTCTGACGTTTGCGTTGAGGCATGATCATCAAGAACCAAAGAACGACGATGATAAGAATAAAAGGTAAAAAGCTCATTATACCGCGTCCGGCGGTAGCGCCTTCTGCAGCCCCGTTTGCTGCTTGTAACATGATTGATAACATAATTTCTCCTAGATTTTAAAATAACCACATACATTAATTAAATATTGTGGAAATATCAAGGAGATTAATACCATTAATCATTATGTGTACCCCATTGCATCGGGTTATTTTTAATGTATCGCCGTTTAATATTTAATTCATCATTTTCAATTCGTAAAACACGATCATGATATCGCGGGTGCCAACCAAATGGTATATTGTTTGATCTTGCATATTTTGTTACACCAATTTTCAAACCCCGAATTATTGCACCCAGATTTTGTGATTGAGGACCAAATTTATTTGTTTGCTTTGTGGTATTATTTTGAATTTGTAGAGACGCAAAATCTTGCGTCTCTACATTTACGTCATTTTGCGATTTATTGATAAAAATTATACCGTGAATATGGTTCGGCATGATCACATATTTATCCAAACATACAAACGGATAATGTTTTGGGATTTCCTGCCAACATTTATCTGCTATTCTACCTAATTTGTTCAATATCATTTTTTTATAATTTATATGCCCAAAATAATGATTCCCCTTTTTCGTTTTAATTGTTACGTAATAATAACCATTTGCTCCATAATCCCGATTGGGCAACCTGAATGATTCTACCCGGTATTTGTTTTCGAATAGTGTTCTTTTTTCGTCCATATTTATGAAAAACATAAACATATATTTATATACCGACAAGCCGATTTTTGAAGACGTGACGAGTATCACAATTACCTCAGATTTAACATAATTTATTTAATGTGAAAAAAAGTATATTTTTATTCAATTTTTCTTGTTTTATGCTTGTATATTAATTATAATCCTCTTCGAAATGGGGATTTTTTCCATTAAAAAGGGAGTCATATGCAGTCAGAAGAGATTTACAAGAAGTATCCAAAGAATGAAGCACCGAACATGATCGCCATGCTTCAGGACATTCAGGGTATTCTCGGCTATTTGCCGGAAGATGAAATTATCCGGGTTGCCCGGCATCTTGGTGTACCTACCAGCCGTGTATACGGTGTTGCAACTTTTTATAACCAGTTCCGCCTCACTCCGCTTGGCAAACATGTTATTCGTGTTTGTCGCGGTACCGCTTGCCATGTTAAAGGTTCATTGGATATTCTCCAAATTCTTGAAACCGAATTGGGCATCTCAGCGGGTGAAACCACCAAAGATCTGCAATTTACAATTGAGACCGTTGCATGCATCGGTGCTTGCAGTATCGCCCCGGTCATCGTGATCGATGACAAGTATTACGGCGGACTGACCAGTAAATCGATTTACAAGCTGATCAAAGAATTCACAAAGAAAGACTAGTCAAATGATAATGAATACATTTAAAGACATTTTATCCAAGAAAGTCCCCACCGCAAAATTCGTTGAGGTGATCGCCGGCAGATACGATGCAAGTAAAGCGGGAATTTCTCCGGAAAGCATTCTTGAAATGAGATCAATTATTTCAATGGATAAAGCGGAAAAACCCGTCATTCTGGTTGGCATGGGTACCTGCGGACTGGCGAACGGCGCGCAGGCTGTCTATGACATGTTTGTCCAGGAACTTAAAAAATATGAGATCGATGCTGTAATATCCAAGGTTGGATGTGTCGGTTATTGCGCAGAAGAAGTCATCGTCGATGTTAAAGTCCCGGGCTTTCCGCGGATCTCTTACAAACGCGTTACGCCTGCAAATGTTGATACGATTATTGAACGTACGATTGTAAACAAAGAACCTGTCATTCAAAAGGCACTTGGAAAATACGAAGATGCCGATCCTTCGATCTGGCCGGAAATTCCCATATTAAAAGATATTCCCTTTTATAAACTACAGAAAAAAATCGTTCTCGAAAATTGTGGTGTGATCGATCCCGAAAATATAGATCAATACTTGGCACGCGGCGGATATCAGGCTCTTTCGGCTGTCCTGAGCGAAAAATCCCCCATGGATGTCATTGAAGATACAAAAAAAGCCGGTTTACGCGGCCGGGGGGGCGGCGGATTTTTGTCCGGTAAAAAATGGGAATTTGCATATAATGTTGCCAGTGACCAAAAATATCTTATTTGCAATGCGGACGAAGGCGATCCCGGTGCATTCATGGACCGTGCCGTTCTCGAAGGCGATCCCCACCGTGTAGTTGAGGGTATGATTATCGCAGCTTATGCCATTGGTGCCAGCAAAGGTTATGTATATTGTCGAGCTGAATATCCGCTTGCGATCAAACGTCTGGAAAAAACGATCGCAGATGCAATGGAATACGGTTTGCTTGGCAAGAACATCCTGAACAGTGGCTTCACCTTTGAACTGAAAATTAAAAAAGGTGCGGGCGCATTTGTCTGCGGAGAAGAAACGGCACTTATTAACAGTATTGAAGGTCGCCGGGGAACTCCTCGTCCTCGCCCTCCTTTTCCTGCTGTTTCGGGATTATTCGGAAAACCCACTATTATTAATAACGTTGAGACATTTGCTAATGTCCCGGTTATTTTCAGCAAAGGCGCTGATTGGTATTCCTCAATTGGAACGAATTCTTCAAAAGGCACCAAGATCTTTGCGCTCTCCGGAAGAGTGGTGAACACCGGTTTGGTCGAAGTCCCTATGGGTACGACCATTCGTCAGGTGATCTTTGATTGCGGCGGTGGTATTGCCGATGGAAAAAACTTTAAAGCTGTTCAGATCGGCGGTCCTTCGGGCGGTGCTTTGCCGGAGCAGTTCCTTGATACAGAGATCGATTATGAGAACCTTAAAGCGATCGGCGCCATGATGGGTTCCGGTGGCCTTGTGGTGATGGATCAATCAACCTGTATGGTTGATCTTGCAAAATACTTCATGCAATTCATTACATCAGAATCCTGTGGGAAATGTATCCCTTGCCGTGAAGGTACGAAACGCCTTCTTGAGATCCTTGAAAGGATCACCAAAAGCTATCGCGAGGAAGAAACAGAAATAGATTCTCTTATGCGTTTTCAGGGTATGCTCTACCTTGAACGCTTAGCAGATGTGATCAAAGACACTTCTTTATGCGGACTTGGTCAAACGGCTTCAAATCCCGTCATCAGTACATTGCGTTACTTCCGCGATGAATATGAAGCTCATCTTTATGACCGCACATGTCCTTCAAAGGCCTGTCGTCAGATGTTGACCTATACGGTCGATAAAGAAAAATGTATCGGGTGTACGCTATGTGCGACTCGCTGTCCGGTAAATGCGATCAGTGGCGAACGCAAAGGCGTCCATTTCATTGATCAGGATGCTTGTACACATTGCGGTCAATGCGAGTTGAACTGTCGTTTTGATGCGATCATAGCGGAATAACCAAGGAAAGAAAACAACATGAATATTAAAATAAATAATAACGCTTTTTGGGCAAACCCTGGGGAAACCATTCTTCAAGTGGCTCATCGTGAAGGCATTAAGATCCCGACCCTTTGTTACATGGCTGAACTCTCACCTACCGGTGCTTGCCGCGTTTGTGTGGTCGAGATCGGCAACGGGCAATTGGTTCCATCTTGTGCTTTTCCGGTATCTGAAGGAATGGAAGTCCAAACCAACTCGAAAAAAGTTCGGCGCGCCCGTAAATCAATTATCGAATTGCTGATCGCGAATCATCCTCAAGATTGTTTGGTCTGCGTTCGTAACGGTTGTTGTGACCTTCAGGATCTGGCTGCAGAATATGGTGTTCGCTCCTACCGATATGTTGGTGAAAAAAGAAGCGGAAAACTTGATCTTGCCAGTCCGGCTGTTGAACGCGATCCTGAAAAATGTATTCTTTGCGGACGATGTGTCCGTATGTGCCACGAAGTCCAAAATGTCGGCGCTATTGATTTTGTCGATCGCGGTTTTTATTCCAACGTCGCTCCGGCCATGAATCGCTCATTAAATACAACTGCCTGTGTTTATTGCGGACAGTGTATCGTTGCTTGTCCGGTTGGCGCGCTACGGGAAAAAAGTTATTTAAAACAAGCATGGGAAGCAATTAACGATCCGGATATTCATGTGATCGCACAGATCGCACCGGCTGTTCGTGTTGCCATTGGTGAAGAATTCGGACTACCTCCCGGTACCATTTCAACCGGTAAGATCCCCGCTGCTTTACGCCGAATCGGAGTTAATGAAGTTTTCGATACGAACTTTGCGGCTGATCTTACGATTATGGAAGAAGCCAACGAATTGATCGATCGTATCAAGAACGGCGGCAAACTTCCGATGTTCACGTCATGTTCTCCGGGATGGGTTAAATATGTTGAACATTTCTATCCTGATCTTTTTGATAATATTTCAACCTGTAAATCCCCTCAAGGCATGCAGGGTGCGATGATCAAATCCTATTATGCCATGAAAAAAGGAATTGATCCCGCTAAGATCTTCGTTCTATCAATTATGCCATGTACGGCCAAGAAATTTGAAGCCGGCCGGCCCGAGCTGTCAGTCACCCATACGGCTCCCGATGTTGACGTTGTTATTTCAACCCGCGAATTTGCGCGTATGATGCGTATCGCAGGAATTGACTTCACCCGTATGCCTGATGAAGGCTTTGATGACCCGCTGGGTGAATCGACGGGTGCGGGTGCTATTTTTGGTGCATCCGGCGGTGTGATGGAAGCTGCATTACGTACTGCACACTTCATGATCACCGGAAAAGATATGGATCGTATTGACTTCACGTCCATTCGGGGACTTGAAGGCGTAAAAGAATCCACTATCAAGATCGGCAACGCGACATTGAAGATAGCCGCAGTCAGCGGATTACATAATATCGATCATTTCCTCGAAGATGTGAAAAACGGTAAATCCGAATTTCACTTCATCGAGGTCATGGCTTGTCCGGGCGGATGTATTAACGGTGGCGGACAACCATTGCCCAGTTCTCCGGAAAAGATCAAAAAACGTATGGAAGCAATTTATGAAGTTGATCGTTCATTGCCAAAACGTTGTTCACATTACAATGATTCGATCAATGCTCTCTACGATAATTTTCTCGGTAAACCCGGTGGAAAAAAATCACATGAATTGCTTCACACTCACTTTTTTAAACGTGAATCCATTTAATCCCGAAAGGATGATACAATGAATAAAAAAATCTTACTTATTGACGACGATCCCGATTTGATCGACATGTATCAACCCTATCTCCAGCAGAACGGGTATGATGTAAAAGCGGCATATAACACCAGCGAAGCAAAAAATATTTTTTCGGATTTTAATCCCGATATCGTGTTTTGCGATCTTGTTATGGAACATTTTGACAGCGGTTTTGTCCTCTGTCATTGGATGGCCCGTCAACCAAACCGCGATAAGCGCTGGGTTGTGATCTTCACATCAACCGGACATGAGACCGGCTACCGTTTTTCCACTCAGACCAAAGAAGAAAAAAGCTGGATCAATGCCGATGATTATTTGGATAAGCCCATTGCTCCGCGTGACCTGCTTCAGTATGTTGAAGAAAAGGTCCTGCCTGTTCTTGCTAATAAAAACTAGTCTTCTTTTCTATTAACCGTGAAAGATCCCCTTTTCCATATCGTGAGGGGATTTTTCATTTGAAGAAGATCGGTCGTTGACATGATTTAAAGTAAATTAGACGGGATAACAGGATGGTTGTGATTGTTTTAGACAGGATAACAGGATGGCTATGATTGTTTTTGACAGGATAACAGGATGGCTATGATTGTTTTTGACAGGATAACAGGATGAACATGATGGTTTTTGACGGGATAACAGGATGGTTGTGATTGTTTTAGACAGGATAACAGGATGAACATGATGGTTTTTGACGGGATAACAGGATGGTTGTGATTGTTTTAGACGGGATAACAGGATGGCTATGTTTGTTTTAGACAGGATAACAGGATGGCTATGATTGTTTTTGACAGGATAATGGATGATGAATTAATAATCAGGGGTAAATCAATTTTCGTGCTCTCATACACCCTTACCTTCGTACTCTCTTGTTAAACTTTAAACCTTAAACTGAATTATTGATTGGACTTTATAGCAGTAGTTCGTACATTCCGCGTTCGCAGTAACAAAGGAGAAAAATGAAATTTAAGCCGCAGACATATCGTATCCCCGATGAAGCGATGAAACCTTTTATCGACCCTGACGAGATCCATGAATTTTTAGATCGTCCTACCCCGGACCCGGATAAAGTAAGGCAAATTATCGCTAAATCCTTGAACAAGGAAAGACTGTCTCTGGAAGAAACTGCGGATCTATTAAATGCCGAAGACCCTGAACTGATCAACGAGATCAAAGCAGGTGCACGTACACTGAAAGAACGCATCTACGGCAATCGTATTGTACTTTTTGCTCCTTTATATATTGGCAATAAATGTGTGAACAATTGTAAATATTGCGGTTTCCGGATTGCGAATACTGATCAGATCCGCACCACACTTTCTGATGAGCAAATGATCCGGGAAGTGGAAGCTCTTGAAGAGAACGGACAAAAACGATTGATCCTCGTTTATGGCGAGCATCCCGATTATGATGCCGAATTTATTGCGAATACCGTTCGAACGGTTTACAGCGTAAAAAAGGGCAATGGTGAAATTCGACGAGTCAATATCAACGCAGCTCCGCTCGATATTGAAGGTTTTAGAACAGTTAAAGAATCCGGGATAGGTACTTACCAGGTTTTCCAGGAATCCTACCATCCCGATACCTATAAATATTATCATCCTTCCGGGCCAAAAAGTAATTTTGAATGGAGATTGACATCTCTTGACCGCGCTATGGAAGGCGGTATTGATGATCTTGGGATCGGCGCGCTATTTGGTCTTTATGACTGGAAATATGAAGTGCTTGCATTACTTCGTCATACCAATCATTTTGAAGCGGTTTATAATATTGGACCGCATACCATTTCTTTCCCGCGGATCAAAGCGGCGGCAGGAACGGACGTAGATCCTAAATATCTCGTGTCTGATGAGGACTTTGTCCGACTGATCGCGATCCTCCGTTTGGCTGTCCCCTACACCGGCATGATCCTGACAGCACGTGAGCCTGTTTCCATTCGTCAGGAAGCGCTTACATTTGGTGTCTCTCAGATCGATGGCGGAACCAAGCTTGAATTGGGTTCTTATGCCGAAAAAGAACAGGATTCGCAGAATTTGAATCGTGAACAATTCGAGATCAATGATTCCCGTTCCTTAAATGAGATCATTGATGAACTTTTGGATCAAGGTTATCTGCCTTCATTTTGTACCGGTTGCTATCGTGTTGGTCGTACCGGCGAACATTTTATGGAATTTTCCGTTCCCGGCTTTATTAAGCGCTACTGTACGCCCAATGCCATGTTAACTTTGTCAGAATATCTTATGGATTATGCCCCTGATTCGACTGCAGAAAAAGGTTGGAAAGTCATTGAGGAAAACCTTCAAAAAATGGAAGATCCGGGTACGGAAAAAGAGACAAGAATTCGCCTCGAACGAATTAAAAACGGCGAACGGGATTTATTCTTTTAGTGAATAGTAAATACTTTATTTGTTATTATTTTTCCACACAATATTTTTTTATGTAACCTTTTAGGAACAGGTATGCCTGTTCCCTACGTGATCATCAATGATTATCCCGAATCCTAAATAGCATCTTTCAATAAATCGAATACTTTTACCTTCTTATTCATCTCGACATCAAATATTTCCACTTTTCAATAAGTTTTTGCCTTTTTTTTATATGATAAATATTATATATTTCACGGAAAATAATTTCTTGAGGAGATAAAAAATGAAACGTACCCGCATCTTAGCACCGATCCTTATTTTGATCGTAGCTTTAGCATTTTTTGGCTGTCAATCACAGGAACTGACCTCTGCAAAAGTATATGTTCAGCAAAAGGATTATGCAAAAGCCGAATACAATTTTCTAACAGCATTGGATATTGAGCCGGAAAATCCGGAAGTCCCCTATATGCTGGCTGTTGAGATCTACGCGAACAAAAACAGTGGATTGGTTGATTATGCAAAAGCTAAAAAGTATTTTGACGAAACACTGAAACGCGACAATAATTATTTACCCGATTACATGAAACAATTACGCGAACAGCTTTATGGCTCTTGTTTCAACACTGCAGTTAATTTTTACAATACCGTGATCAAAAATGAAACAACCGATCGTGATGCCGATCTTAAAGAAGCTTTAAAATATTTTGATCTATCAGCCGAATTAAAGCCTTTAGATCCTAAGGCTCCCATCCAGATCGCTCGAATTTACAGCGAACTAAAGGGTGATAATGTTACCGCTATTGCCAAACTTGATAAAGCTATTGCCAAAGCACCTGAAAGTGGTGATCTGAAAGCTGAAAAAGCACGTATCCTTGCTAAAAACGGTCGGATAGATGAGGCGCTTCTCATGTATGATGAAGCTTTCAATACTACGCCAAAGAACATGGCCATTGGTCTGCGTTACGCACAGATCCTTTTTGAACAAAAACAGTTTGAAGAAAGCGCGGAAATTTATAATCGCCTTATCCTGGTAGAACCCGGCAATAAAGATCTTTACTTTAATCTTGGGTTGACATATTTACGTCTTAATGATATTGAATCAGCTACAACTCAATTTGAAACTGTTGTCGCCCTTGATCCTGAAGATATTCAGGCTATTGTCATGGTAGGACAGGTTTATTTTGACGGTAAAGATTATGTAACTGCAGAAATGTACTTTCGCCAGGCATTGGACATTGAACCTGAAAATCCTGATGTCCTTAAACGACTTGGGGTCACTCTCACTCAACAAGGTCGCGTTGAAGAGGGCCTTGAACTTTACAACAGAGGAAAAGAATTAGAAGGTGGAAATTAATATAGCCTTTTATATTTATTGAATAAAAAAAACCCTGATTTCTTCAGGGTTTTTTTATATGATTAATTTTTAAACTCCATTTTTTAATTCTAATTGGGCGTTAACATTGTTATTATTGATGTGTCTTAATAATAGAGAAACTATTTTAATTTAGATTCGTAGTAGTATTATTGTTAAAGAGGTGAAATATGAAAAAATTATTCTTAATTCTGCTAGCGGGTGTGATTTTAAGTGGTTGTTATACAACACTTTATCCCCCGGCCAATATGAACATTGGAAGCGCAGACGCAGTACCGGATTCTACTCGTCAGATCATTGTTAACAATTACTATGAAACAACCGAGTATTATCAAATCCCCCATTACCGTCGTTACAGCTTGCTTTGGAACGACTATTATTGGGATCCTTTCTACTATGATTACGGTTATTATAGCTGGCGTCCATATTATTGGTACGGACATTACTATTACTACAACCCTCATAATCATTATTGGTATTATTATGATCGTCATTATAGTTATGATCGCCATCATCGATGGGATTCAGGGAACTGGAGCGGCGGCAGCAGCGGAGGAAGCTCTAACAAAGACAGGATCCATAAACCCGGATATAATGTATTAATGAACTCTCCTACCGGGTCAGCTCCTTTTGTTTCGGTTGGGACTGATAACGGTCGTGTGACCAAACCCGTAAAAAAGGTCGGCGTAAATATCAACTCAGGTGTCGAGAATGATAACAGTTATCATCCTCAGATCCAGTCGGTCGGGAAAAAGCCATTAAGCGGTTCGAATTCTTCTTCAACCTACCTTAAGAAGACAACCACTTCTTCCAACAACCCTTCTTCGACAAATAAAGATACAAAGAAATCTTCATCTTCAAGTTCCTATCAGAAACAAAATCAAAGCTCAAGCAATAGCTCATCTTCTTCAAACGGCAAATCCAAATCCTCATCCACCAGCAGTAGTTCCAGTAAAAATTCAAGCAACGAATCTTCCTCAACTTCAAGCAAAAAAAGTAAATAACGGATATCAATATGAAGAAAATACTAATATTACTTATGATCGTCATTGTTAGCTTTGCATCGGCCCAGGAATTGGTCGATATCATAGCGCCATTGTATTCCTATGACTTTGATAATTTTCATTATAGCGGCACATCAAATTACAATTATCCGCTCAGAGTTTCAGCAATACAAATGGGGAGCCCTCTTGGATCTGCGATCGGACACGCAAATGTAGCATCCGGACAAATGATCCCCGAGTACACGGTAAATCCGGCAAATCTTGGCATGACCAAATACAACAGTGTGCAGGTAAACGGTTTGTTCAACAATCACAACGGTGTTAGCAGCAATAGCCTCGGTGGAATAAATTATATTGCATCTGTTCCGGTCTATAGCGGAAGCATGACCTATTCTGCCGGCGTTAGTCGCGAACGGGATTATAACATATATTTCCAGGACGATGATATCCTGCAACGTTCTACCGGCGGTCTGTATAACTGGCACTTTAGCGGCGCTATGGAAATGCAGGAAGATATTTTTGTCGGTGCGGAAGTTTCTTTCCTGACAGGTAAACGAAATAATGATGTTGATTTTATAGATCCGGTCAGTTCAACAGATGGTTATATAGAAGAAAATTCCTATTTTGGTGCAACGGCCCGGATCGGGATGAATTATCATGTTTTCCCCGTTTTGAACATTGGATTTTCAATGGATCTACCTTCCGTGATCGGCACTGATTATGCATTGAGACCCTATGGATCCAGCAGTTCACAGACAGTTGATTATTCTATTACCTCTCCGGCGGTATTGAGAGCGGGACTGGCATTAACGCTGAGGATCGTTGATCTGTATTACAGCTATGATTATACCAATTGGCAAAATATGGAATTCAAGAGCAATGACCTTTTGCGCAGCTATGTTGACGATATTAACCGAGAGATCACAAATAATTTCTCTGTCGTTGGTGCACATCATATCGGCATGGCTATTCACGTGCCCTTGATCCCATTGCATTTTTACTTTGGGTATCAATATTTACCGGACGTTTACCAAGGGCTGAATTCATTCTCTCTTGCAAATATGATACCACGTGAGCTTACTGATCGTTTCCGTTCCTCCTTCTCTTGGGGCGCAAGCTTCTTCCTGAAACAAGGCATCAGCGTCAGTGCTGCTTTTGAAACCTATCACGTTTTCTATGATGATACGGAAGAAAAACCAAGGTCAATGAAC
Organism: Fidelibacterota bacterium; assembly: GCA_021734505.1. Lineage (GTDB taxonomy): Bacteria > Fidelibacterota > Fidelibacteria > Fidelibacterales > Fidelibacteraceae > M50B103. Next base: position 16,188 of record JAIPIT010000042.1, read on the forward strand.
TTGTCTATGGCCTATTTTTTCTAAAATAACTATTTCCTGAAAGATGACAATAGCCCTCTCCGATCATTCGGGGTGGGCTTTGTCTTATTTGGGCGGATATTATCGTAAAATATTCTCATTATTCGAGGGTAAATTTAAAATATATACGTAGAGACGCAGCATGCTGCGTCTCTACAATTTTTCATGGGGATCAATCGTCGAAAAATATTTCATAT
>JAIPIT010000043.1 GCA_021734505.1 Fidelibacterota bacterium
TCCTCGATCAAAATAATATGCCCTTAAACCATATGATCAATCTGGACGAACAAGCCATTAAGATAACAGTACTTCCTAAAGAGATATCAACAACATCCTTAATGCAACTCCAGGATGTGGTTGAAAGCATTCCCGATAAAAATGCTCAAATTGATATTACCGGAATGTCCTATATCATGGAAGATCTGAATCAAGGAATGATCAGGAACTTAAAAAATACCGTGTTTGTATCGATTATCGTTATGTTTATTTTGCTACTGGTCACTTTTAGAAGACTTCGTCCTTCTATTTTTTCTTTGATCCCCGTCATCATCACGTCCTGGTTCTTATACGGATTTCTAGGTTTGTCCGGGATATCTTTAACTGTGATATCTGCGTTGATCTTCAGTATTACGATGGGCATTAATGTGGATTATGCAATTCACTTGACATCGATTTCACTGGATCTTAAATCTATAGATAAGGGATTCGATTATGCTGCAAGACCGATCATTTCAAATGCTCTTGGTTTAGTGATCGGTATGAGTGTTCTATTCTTTACACCTCTTGTTGTGCATAAAGATATTGCTATCATGATGTGGGTCTCTATGATGATGTCTATGTTCCTGAGCCTTACATTATTACCAACAATTTTACGCTGGTACTTCCAAATAAAAGCCAGGAAAGCCTCAAAAACATGAATAAAAAACAAAAAATAATTATACTGATAGTTTGTGTTGTGCTTTTTATGGCGCTGGTTGGTCTTGATATTTGGAGCAAAAATTGGATCCAGACAAATCTTCCCATGGAAGATTATTATTCCTGGCAAGATATAAAAATCGCAGGAAATTGGTTAAGCTTTACTCATGCAGAGAATACTGGTGTTGCCTTTAGTATTCCTATTCCATGGTTGAAATATATTTCAATATTTGCTCTTTTATTCATCCTGTATTTCTTTTATCGTATTATAAAAGACAGTCCAAATAGTAAAATAAATTACATAGCATTTACTATCATCTTTGCAGGTGCTGTCGGGAATTTTATTGATCGTATTACGGTAGGGACGGTAACTGATTTTATTAAAGTGGATTTTGGGTTTTGGCCATTTAACCCCTTTGCAATCTTTAATGTGGCGGATTCCTGCATTACGGTGGGAGTGGTTTTATACTTGATCTTTACAGTTATTGAAGAGATCAAGCAAAAGCGCTTAGTCTCGGCAGACAAAAAAGCAGATAAATAATGAACGATCAACTATATACTGAAACCGATGGGTACGACACCTATTGTATTGCAGTACGCGCGGCACAAAAACCTACGCGTATCGATACATTTATCAGTGAATCCATTAAAGATATTTCCCGCACAAAGGTCAAAGAACTTATAGAACGGGAACTGGTCACCGTTAACCGTGAGACAACGAAAAAAGTATCCTATCAGATCGCTCCAAAAGACATGATCACCGTTCGTATTCCGCGTTTTGTTCCCCTGGCGGTTGAACCGGAAAATATTCCGCTGGATGTGATCTATGAAGACGATTATCTGATCGTGATCAATAAACCACCCGGATTGGTTGTACATCCCGCTGTGGGGAATCGCACTGGTACGTTGGTAAATGCTTTGGCTCACCGATGTACGACGCTTTCAAATATCGGCGGTGATTACCGACCCGGTATTGTTCATCGTCTGGATAAAGATACGTCGGGTGCGATCATAGCGGCAAAGAATAATAATGCACATAATCGCATGGCGCGAAAATTCGAATACCGGGAGATCGATAAATTCTATACGGCTTTAGTATGGGGTGTCTTTAAAGAACCTAAAGGCGTTACAACAAAGTATATTGGTCGACACAAGAATGACAGGCAGAAATATGCGGCATATGATGACCAGCGTTTTGGCAAGGCCGCTGAAACACGTTATGAGGTTATTGAGTCCTTTGAGTTTGTTTCTCTCGTACGCGTTCAGATATTGACGGGAAGAACACATCAGATCCGGGTTCATCTTTCGGACCTTGGGCATCCCGTTATTGGTGATGAGTTTTACGGTGGAAAAACGCAAAAATTGGCAGGCCTGTCGCCCCGGCACCGCAAGATAGCCATTCAAATACTTGACATGATCGATCGACAGGCTTTGCATTGTTCTGAAATGCGTTTTGAGCACCCAATTACCAAAGAACCCTTGAGGGTCATTGCCCCCCTTCCCAAAGATATGGGCCGTTTGGTAAAGCATTTACGTGAAACTTTGATAATTGATAATTGATAATAAAGCTATCATCTCGAATAGTCTGCGCCCGCCGAGCTAAGCACTGTACCGGTCGAAGCCCTGAAAGAGCGGAGTCGTGGCGAAGGCTGGGAGAAGTCCCAAATTACTTCCTTAATTAATTCGAAATGGTTTTTATTTTGAACAATTTACTGTCATTAAGAGTATAACAAGCAACTTGTTTTCTTTTCCGGGGTGAAAATGACATTTTCAAACGCCATTAATGATTTTCTTTTTTATATGAGATCAGTGCGATCTTATTCTCATCATACCATTGATGCATACCGACGTGATCTGGAACAATTCTATGCTTTTTCTTGTGAGTACTTTAATAAAAATGAAGTCTCACTTCAGGAAATTGATAAAGTAACCCTTAGACATTTTCTTGGAATGTTAACGGAGGCCAAGTATAGCGCTCGTTCGGCGTCGCGGAAACTTGCAGCATTAAAGTCATTTTTCAGATACTGCCTGAAACGGGGGTGGGTGGAAAAAAATCCGGCTTACTCAATTAAATCACCCAAAATACCCCGAACCCTTCCAACCGTATTAAGCAAAGAGCAGACAAGAAAGCTCTTTCAGGGTATAGAAGTCACTGATTTCATTACCGCTCGCGATGCAGCTATATTGGAACTCTTTTATTCCTCCGGGATCCGTTTGAGTGAGTTGGTCAATCTGCGTTTGCGGGATATTCAATTTCACAATAAATTGATTTCTGTTTTGGGAAAAGGAAATAAACAACGACTGATCCCTCTTGGGGGAATGTGCCGCGAAGCTCTAAAAGTATATCTGCATTATTATGAACAAGAATTCAAAAAACCGGGAAACGATGATCCGCTTTTTGTCTCGAGACTCGGAACCAATATATCTTTACGAAATGTACGTCTCCGCGTAGAAAAATATCTTAGACAAATTTCCGATGGTGCGAAGAAAAATTCTCCGCATGTTCTAAGGCATAGCTTTGCGACACATCTTTTGGACGAGGGGGCTGATCTCGAATCCGTGCGCATGATGCTGGGACATGAAAGTTTGTCTACTACTCAAATTTATACCCATGTAAAAATGGAACGTTTGAAAGAGGCCTATGCCAAAGCACACCCACGTGCGGATAAAAAAAAGAAAGAAGAATAAAACAGAGAGTAAAAAGTCTTAGAGAATATTGGCTTCTGACTTTTAGCTCTCGATCAGTATAATTTTTATTTTGCACAGATGTGAAAAAATATTGTATATTTTTGTATGACCATTCAATAAAATCAAATAAAGGAGTAGGCTATGAAAGTATCGATCACAGCAAGACATTTTACTATCTCCGAAGAAACGCGCGCATACGTTGACAATGAGATCAAAAAGATCTTAAAGATCTTTGATCGTATTGTCTCAGCGCAAATAATTCTTGAACGCATCAAGGATTATGAATATGAAACAGAAATTATTGTTCAGGCGCCTTTAAAGACATTGACCATTCACGAGAAAGAAGGGGACCTGATCAAATCTGTAGATCTTGCTGTCGAAAAAATTATACGCCAAATCAAAAAATACAAAGGGCACTTCAAGACAAAACATGAAAAAATTAACGACGATCAATGATCTCATTCGTGAGACAGAAAGCAAATTACTGCTAAGCCGGATCAATCCGGAAATCAACAGTAACGCTGAAATTACTTCATCCGCCCTTAATATCCCGGGACTGGAATTAACGGGTTTTTGGGAAGATTTTCCAAATCATAAATTGCAGGTGTTTTCAAAAAAAGAAATGCAGTTTATTGCCACGCTATCTCCGACAGCTATGCAAAATCTGTTTGAAAAAATGTTCTCTTTTAAAGTTCCAGGACTTATTTTTGTTGACACCGGAGAGATCCCGCCAATCATCGTTGAACTTGCAAATGCACATAAAGTAGCCTTGTTAAAAACAGATATCAATATTATGCAGTTTTTGCAGGATGTTGGAACCTATTTATATACCAAGTTTGCACCGACCACTATTGTCCATGGTGGCTTGGTTGACCTTTATGGCGTGGGTATACTTCTTACCGGAAAAAGCGGGATTGGTAAAAGTGAAATTGCTTTGGATATTGTTGAACGGGGACATCGTCTTGTGGCTGATGATGTAGTCTGTATTCAAAGAACCGGCAAGAATGTTCTCATTGGTAAACCGGAAGAACTATTGCAAGACACCATTGAAGTTCGAGGTTTGGGTATTGTCAATATCAGAAAGATATTCGGTGCCCGGGCGGTTCGCGTACAAAAACGTGTTGAAATGATGATCGAACTTCTACGCTGGGATCCCGATGAAAACTATGAACGATTCGGCCTGAATGAAGATTTTACTAATATTCTCGGAGTGGATATTCCTTATATTCGCCTGCCGATCAACCCGGGGAAAACGATCTCCGTTATTGTTGAAACGATTGCCCTTACCTACTTGCTTAAACTCTATGGTGAAGACCCCGCAAAAGAAATGCAGGAAAGACTGCTGAAACAGCTTAAAGAGAAATCGGTGAAGATTAATGATGATATTATTGCGGATGACACGGAATAACAGTAAGCAGTATGCACTAAACACTAAGCGAAAGTAAGCGGTAAACAATAGGCAGTAAATAGAAATTTAAATTTTAACCCATAACAACGAGGAGGACGATATGGGGACGGATTATCAAGGGTTTAAGGACCTGAATGTATTTAAAATCTCTTATGATTATGCAAAAAGAATTTTTGACCTGAGTTTAGATTTCCCAAAAGAAGAAAAATATTCTCTCACAGATCAAATAAGGCGATCATCACGTTCAGTTTCAGCAAATATTGCTGAAGCATGGTCGTTTCGTGCTTATTCCAAATCGTTTGTAAGTAAATAACTATTTCATATGCAGAAGTAAACGAAACCAAGGTATGGCTAAATTTCGCTAGCGATTATAATTACATAGAAAAAGAAGATCGTGATAACATTTATAATGAATTCGATAATATAAGTAGAATGTTATATTCAATGATCAATCATCCAGAGAAATTCTGTTATAATAAATAATCACAAAATATTTTATTGATTTCTGTTTGTTGATTTCAATCTGATGATAGCTTAGCACATACTGCAATTCACTGGTTTGTGCATAGCGTATAGTGTCTACAGCTTACTGACTACTTTTCTGAATACTGCTTAGTGCCTAGTGCTTACTACAATTCCGGAATGTCACATTCCGGAATTATCCCCAGATCCGACGCCCCAATATTATCAAGTACCTGTTTTTCGGTCTTCGCTCCGGGAATGGCAACATGGACTGCAGGATGTGTGATGCAAAAACGAAGCGCAAGCTGTGCTTTTGTCTGTTCGGGGTATTTATCGTAAAGCGGCTGCATCTTTTCGAGTTGAAGTAAATATTTTTCCAATTTTTCCCGTGATAAATTCATAGACCGATGGTCTTCTTCAATAAAAGTAGAATCTTTTGTGAATTTTCCCGTCAGAAATCCAAACAACAAGGGAATGCGTGCAATAACACCTATACCGTATTCCAGTGTTTTTTTGAACAAGATTTTTTCAGCTTCCCGCTCCAACAAATTATAGCGAACTTGTATTACATCCAACAGATCACGATGATCGTCTAAAAGGAATGCTTGCGTGGTTTCTCCAAAGGATTGCACACTCCACCCGGCATGTTTGATCTTACCGTCTTGTTTTAATTTTTCCAAAGCCAGCCATGGTTCATCACGTTGCAATTTTTCGGTATCCGGACTATGAAGCTGAAGAATATCCAGAGCTTCGACATTCAATCTTTTTAGACTTTTTTCAGCGGCGGAAATAATATAATCGTAACTCGCGTTTTGTTTGATAGGTCCATAACCGATATCGTCATCATCATTCGTATTATAAAAATCATTGCCTGCTTTTGTTGCAATGACGATCTTGTCCTTGACTCCCATTTCCTCAACGACTTCACGGATCAGATCTTCAGAATGACCAAAGCCATAGACATCTGCCGTATCAATAAATGTTAATCCGTTCTCAATGGCTTTTCTCAAAGCGTTCTTTGACACGTCATCATCAGTCTTGCCCCAATTCATGCCGCCGATCGCCCAGGCACCGAAACCGATGGTCGATACGAGCGGACCGCGGGGACCCAGTTTTGTGTATTGCATTTTTTCTCCTTGATTTCTCAAACATTTACCGACGCGATGTCGAAGACCCTACGAAACCTTGGTGAGGTGGGGCATCGCGTCCCTACTCCTTACTTCTTACTTCTTACTTATATTTCCCAAACCATTCCACCATCAGATCCAATCGCTTGATCCGGCGATCAGGCCGACCGCCGCGGCTGAGTCCATGAGACGATTCGGGAAAACGTACGAGTCTTACATCTTTGCCCATATATTTCAACGGGGCAAAAAGTCGCTCGGCTTGTTCCATGGGACAGCGAAGGTCATTTTCGGAATGTATGAGCATAAGGGGCGTTTCGATATTTTTCAAATAGGTTAAGGGTGACCATTTTGCATAAAGCTCAGGTTTTTCCCAGGGCGTCCCCTTGAACTCATTGACCAGATCCCAGCCGATATCGGATGTGCCGAAAAAGGTGCCCAGATCTGAAATGGAGCGCTGAGCAACCGCGGCACGGAACCGTTGGGTTTGAGAGACGATCCAGTTGGTCATATAACCGCCATAAGACCCGCCGGTCACATAAAGGCGTTTCGGATCCACATAGCCTTTTTCAAGGACTGCATCCACAACGGCCATACAGTCATCCTGCGCGGGTTGCCCCCACTTGCCCGTAATAGCGTCCGCAAATGCTTTTCCGTAGCCCTGGGAACCGCGCGGGTTCGAATAAACGACCACATAACCCTTGGCTGCGAAAGTATGCATTTCATGGAACCATGTGTAGCCGTATTGTGTGCGTGGACCGCCGTGAATATTCAATATGAGCGGGTATGTTTTCTTTTCATCAAAGTCCGGCGGCAATTGCAGCCATGCCATGATCTCCGCTCCTTTTACAGGAACGCGCATGATCTCGGGAAGACTGAATTGCAATTTCTCCAAGTATTTATCATTGGCAAAACTCACACGGGTGAGTTGTTTTTCTTCTTGAAGTGCCAGATGCCAAATCTCATCGGGCCGATCCATTTGCGCCAGATGAATGGCTATATTTTTCCCGTCTGCAGAAGGACTATAGTCCACAATGCATTCGGGTCCCTGTAACACGACTTCCAGTTCTCCATTCTTGAGATTCAGCGAATAAAGCGGATTGGCACCTTCCGATGAAACCGTGAACAACATAATATTGTCTTTGATAATTGGAGATTGAGGCACAAATGACGGCGTGATATCACCCAAAGTCAACATATCTATGGTGCGATCAAGAGAAGCTGTAAGATTTTTTATCTCCCCGGATTCAAGATCAAGCGAATGAATATCCGTATTGTCGGCACCCCACGAATAATACGGATTAAAATGTCCACCAAAGTAAATTTTACCGCCTTGGGGTTCATATTTAACAAACGAAACCGGTCCTGCCGGCTTTGCCAATTTGGATACATGCTTTTCTTCAAGCCGAAGCAAAAAGATATCTTCTTCTTCCATATGCATTTCAAAGTTGCTGTGATCAACGGTTGTGTAGGCGATCTCCAGTCCATCCGGTGACCATGCAAAGTGTGAAATATCATTCAGGCTGTTTGTTATTTTTTTTATCGTCCCGCCGGAAGCGCGCATTAAATAGATCTGAGCCGCTTCTTCATCAATGAAGCCGTGTCCATCAAGACGATAGAATAATCGTTCCGTATCACGGCAAACCGGTTCTTTGCGTTTATCTTTTTCTATCGGAATAGAGGTCTTTAATTTGGCAAATATTATCGCGATCTGTTTCCCATCCGGTGAAAATTGAATATCATTGATATCGCCTTGCGGCAGAGTTGTCAGTTCTTTGGACTCTCCTCCGTACATACTAATACTTCGCAAAGAAGGTACACCTTTTTTTATTCGGACAAAGACCAGCTGTCTGCCGTTGGGATTGATCTTCGGCATCATATCCTGATATTTTCCCTTGTCGGTAAAAGCCGCATCTGATTTACTGGGGATATGTATTTGCTGTAAATTTGAGTAATAACATTGATCTTTTTTATCGGCACGTTTATTCACATAAATGATCTTATCCCCTTTGGGCGACATTTGAGGACTCGATACAAAATTCAGTTGATAGATGTCTTCACTTTGAATAAAATTCTTCATTCAATTCTCCTTTATGCACTTAGATGAGTGATCAGTATTTGAATTCCGATCAGAATGAGGATCACACCACCGATGATCTCTACTTTCCGTCCCAACACTTTCTTTAATCCGTGTCCTGCCGCTACACCGATCATAGCGAAGACAAGTGTCACAATCGTGATAATAATTGAGGGTACAATGACGTCCATTTCAAGCAGGGAAAAACTCAAACCGACAGCGAGAGCATCTATGCTTGTTGCCAAGGATAAAACCAGCAAACGTTTAATGTTTATCGCCTTGGGGTCGATCACCTCACACGTGTCATCGCCGGTAAACGCTTCATAGATCATTTTCCCGCCAATAAGGGTAAGTAAGCCGAAGGCCACAAAATGGTCCACTGCCTGAATGGCCTCTGCGAACAAACGGCCCCCCAGCCAGCCGATGATCGTCATGCCGCCCTGAAAAACGGCAAAGGCGGCGGCAACCACCAGCATTACCTTGGTGCTGAATTGTTTTAATCCGCAGCCATAACAGATCGATACCGCAAAAGCATCCATGGCCAGCGCGATAGCGATCCCGAGAATTGTGAGGAGTGAAAGCATGGTTTCCTTTCCTGATTCAATCAAGAAAGTTAAGGGATTTATTTTAAAAGGACAAGGAATTGCGAAAGGTTGAAATGTTGAAAAAGACTGTCATCTTGAGGGAAGGAGAGCTTGCGATCCGAAGTCGAAAGATCTATTCATGAGTTGAAGCAGTTGAAACGATTGAGAATAGTCATCCTGGAAAATATGCCGGGGGCATGTTTATTCAGGATCTCTGTGAGGATTGGAGAATAATACTATTTTTAAAATCCATAAGTCAAACCCAAGGCCGGCATAAAAGAAGGATTACTTATAAATGGGCGGTAATTATCTTCTTTTCTAAACATAGTATTTAATTCTACTAATAATTTTAATTTCTCTTGGCCCAATGATATTCCCGTGATAACTGTTGTGCCATAGTAATATATACCATGTATTGATTCATCAATGTTAAAAATATCAACAGCAGTAAATGTACTTTTTACCCCTGCATACCAATGTTTTTGACCAATTATAAGCATCGGATTAACATCTATTGTTGTAAAAATGCTTACCGGGAATATTACAGTTCCAATATCAAAAGCAATTTTAACTGGGCCATCGTACAATTGGAATTTTGAATCCCATGAAAAAATAAATGGGTGAGTATATTTAAATCCCATATCAAAACCTTCAACAACGCCTACTCGCCAACCTGCTTCAGGATATATCGTGACAGATCCACCGTTAAATATGTTATTTGCTAAAGTTGAAACGCCGGCATTAAAAGAAATATGCCCGGGTTCTATAGTTTCCGGTGTATGAAGAGTTGAAAATGTTACACAAGACGAAAAGAATAAGGCAGATACAATAATCAATATCAATACTCTATTTATTAATCTCACCATCAACCTCATGACTTAAATTATCTTTCCGCCTAAGTATAATTTATTATTCTTATTAAAATAGTAAGTATTACTTAACACAATAACCGATTTTCTTCGCCTTCTTTGTGGACGAACTTGTTCAACCAGGCTGTGGTTGATTTTTTGAGGGATGTGTTTCTACACTATTTGACCGCTCTGCGGTCTCCTTGAATAATGAATATCGATTAACGATATGTGATTTATGAAGTGAATATTAAATTTCGAATAACGAAAATCGCATGTCCTTCGTAGTCTTGACGTAGAAGGATTAATTCTTGTTCTGAGATCATTCCGGCTTCTGATCTAGTCATCATTGATCAATCTTTTACCCAATACAACAATCGGGTCATTTATATATCCGACTTTTTCATAGAATGAAATGACCTTTTCATTTGTATTCCTTACCATAAGCTCGATCTTTGGGCACCCGATCTTTAATAAAGCTTCTTCTGAATATTGTAAAATTGACTTGGCAAAGCCTCGTTTTTGATATGTCGGTTTTACTGCAAGAAAATATATCCACCCGCGATGACCGTCATAGCCCGCCATGCAGCTGGCAACGATCTCTCCTTCTATTTCACCCACAAAGAACATGTCAGGCGAATCATTTACTTTACGCTGAATATCCTTTTTAGCATCATTCCAGGGAACGGTCAATCCGCATTCGATCCATAGATCAATGACCTGTTGCTCGTCTTTTGATTGATAAATCCTGATCTTCATATTTCTCTACCTATCATCAGTTTCCCGTATCATGAATAGATCTCTCCGCTACGCTCTCCTCCGGCTGGCGGATCACTACGGTCGAGATGACAGACTTTGTTGTTCTTATCGTCCACCAGTTTCTAGTCACTAGTTACCAGTCACTATTTTGTCTTCTTCCGGCTCATCCCATCCACCCAGCGAGGAAAGGCCAATCTTAGCCAGCGTCCGAATTTACCCATAAAGGTCATGATCACTTCGCGTTTTCGTCTGGCGGTAGCTTTCAGGATCATGCTCGCACATTTATCAACGGACATAGCTTTTTTCTCATGACGGGATATCTCGCCCTTGGGTGTACCGTCGGGATTAAGGGTACGAGCGGTAATACCCGTACTAACCCATCCCGGATAAATAACAGTCACGCTCACGCCGCGATCCCATAGTTCATTTCTGAGCGAATCATAAAAACCTGCCATGGCATGTTTGCTGGCCGGATATCCGTCCGCCGTCCCCGACGCGAATATTCCACGCAGACTCGAAACCGCCACGATCCTACCGCTACTCTCTTTAAGATATGGCAAGGCATAATGCGTGCAGTAAACACCTCCAAGGAAATTGACTTTGATAGTCTTTTCATATAAAGTCAAATCCTCCAAATTCTCGAACCTGGACGCCAATGCCATGCCGGCGTTGTTGATCAGAACATCAATGCGTCCGAATTTTTTTACGCTCGCTTCGATCAGCATCTTGCATTGCGATTCTTCACTAAGGTCTGTGGGCACGGCAAGTGCCCTGCCTCCCCGCTGTTGACATTCTTTTACAAGTTCTTCCAACTTTTCGATATTCCGTGCCGCAAGAACAAGCCATGCGCCCTGCTCCGCAAACTGCAAAGCAAGTTCCCGACCTATGCCAAAGGAGGCGCCGGTGATGATGATCACTTTATTATGAAAATTTATTGTTCTCATTTTATGCCTTTTAGTTTTCAAAATTTAAACGAATAATGTTTAAAGAACAAGAGTTAGAAGTTTATGGGTTAGGGTAGAGACGCGATTTCCTCCTTCGCTAAAGCTTCGGATGGACAAGAATCGCGTCTTTACATTAATCGACAAAATGAATAATAGGACCGGGGAAAATCTGTGTAATATTAAGATGCCGCTCCTACGGAGCTAATTTATCATATTGGATTACAATACTACAAAGATACCGTCCCTAACGGGACTGTTTGCTCCACATATGCTTTGGATCATCACCTTGCAAACTTGAAGTCACAAATTGTGACTTCAAGTCTTAAATATTTTCTCTACTCCCCATACTCCCTTAAATGGTATCACAGATTGTGATACCAATAAAATAATTCTTCGTGACTTGTTTTGTTTTGTGACTTTGTATGAGGTGTTCTCCGATTTTTTTGCATTTCATTTTAATTTATTTAATATATCTTCAACGGGAATATCCAATTTCGAAAACGCAAACCACTTCTTACCCAAATCTTTTAAAGATGCTCCAAAATGGTAAATATCTTTATTATCTAGAATCAAAAACCTATCGTGCGAATTATGGAATTCCTTTATAACTATTCCATCATATTGCTCATTGTGCTTTTTGAGATCCAAAGCCAATTGCTTTGAAATATTCTTTACAAAAATCGTTGTTTCAATTTCCTTTTTTCTTTTGAGCAGTAAGGTGAAAACACTTTCATCTACGTAATTATCAATCACAATAATTGAATGTTTTGCTGTTTTAATCAAATTGGACAAAAAACAATAAGCATCAAATATTTGTCCTTCAAAAAATATACCTTGTGTGGGTTTAATGTTTCTTTCTTCAATGGCATCTAAAATTGCATCTATTTTGTTGCTGGCTTCAAGTTGTTTAATATCACCGGCGATTTGTTTTTGTTCAATATTGTTTATTCGCTGGAAAAGATTAGCATTTTGAAAAATAAATTTTCGCATCCCAACAAAAGCATTGATGATTTGGATACTGACTTTTATGGCAGTTTCACTTCTAAGAACAGCAGAGAGCATCGAAACTCCTTGTTCAGTAAACACATATGGTGAGTATTTTCGGTGCTTTCCGCGTTTATCTTCTTTTTCTAAAAGTTGATCATCCGCATTTTTCTTCTTTAAGGTGTCATTTTGGAACCTTAAAAAATTGTTTGATAAAATTTTTTTATATTCATTTTCAGTTAATTGAAATCTGAATGATTCCGGAAAGCGTTCAATATTTCGTTTCACCGCCCTATTTAATATTTTTGTTTCAACTTGATAAATCTCTGCCAAATCACTGTCCAACATAACCTGTAAGCCTCTAATGGTATATATCATGCTCTGAATGGAATGAATCGTCACATCCTTTGTATTGTCCATATAAATACTCTCCTTTTACAAATATTTAGGTACAAGTATCAATTTAAAACATTTTATAACAGAATTCCTTAAACGAGAATTATATGTGACTTGAAGCACAATTTTAAGCATAATAAATCTACTCCAACTTGATTTTCAATTAAGAATTGCCTATTCTTTCTTTATGAAGAAATCTGATATCCAAATCGCAAAAAATCTGCTAGGCCAAAACAACTTTGTCTGTGTCATCGTCAAGAACGGTGAGATCCTTTTCTCATCCTCCAAGAAAGGCATTCAGCCATTTTTTGATGCGCTTGCCAGGCATGATCGTGAAAAATATCAAGGCTGCAGTATCGCCGACCGTGTGATCGGCAAAGCGGCGTTGATGCTGGCGGCCTATCTTGGCGCTAAAGAAGTCTACTCTCCGCTCGCCAGTCAACATGCGATCGACGTTTCCTGCGACCTTTCTCTAAATCTTGAAGCGGAAAAAGTGGTTCCCTATATCATTAACCGGACAAACGACGGTATGTGCCCGATGGAAAAAGCGGTACTTGATATAATTGATCCGGAAAAAGCATACGAAACACTTGAAAACAAACTGCAGGAATTAAAATTAGGCTAATGTAATGGACGGTCGCGACCGTCCACTACACATACGTTTTTATTAATGAGGAAGACAATGAAATATAGAAAATTTGGTAAAACAGGTGAAAAACTATCCGCACTGGGATTTGGCTGTATGCGTTTGCCGGTTGTTAACGGTGATATGAACAATATAGATGAACCCAAAGCTATTTCCATTATCCGGCAAGCGATCGACGGCGGAGTGAATTATATCGATACCGCCTGGGGCTATCACGGCGGTAATTCGGAACCGGTGACCGCCAAAGCTTTGGCTAATGGATATCGCGAAAAAGTCCAATTGGCGACCAAGCTTCCCTGCTGGTTGGTCAATGAACCCTCTGATATGGACAAATATTTGAATCTGCAATTGGAAAAACTCCAAACCGATCATATCGATTTTTATCTTTTGCATGCCCTGAACAGAAAATCATGGGAAAATATGAAAGAGAACGGCTTATTCGACTTTTTACCCCGGATCAAAGCAGACGGTCGTGTACGTTATGTTGGTTTTTCTTTTCATGATTCTTATGAGGTCTTTGAAGATATTATCAATGCCTATGATTGGGATTTTTGTCAGATACAATACAATATTCTTGACGAAAAATATCAGGCCGGACTTAAAGGACTCAAACTTGCCGCCAAAAAAGGAATGGGCGTGGTGATCATGGAACCTCTGCGTGGCGGGGGATTAACAAATAACATTCCCGAAAACATCCAAGAAGCCTGGGATAACATAAAACCTCAGCGCACACCCGTAGATTGGGCATTATCCTGGCTTTGGGATCAAAAAGAAGTCGGGATCCTCATTAGCGGCATGAATGAACCCTGGCATATCACGGAAAATCTTGAGGTCGCATCCCGTTCCGGAATTGGAACCTTGACCGAAGACAATAAAGAACAACTCAAAAATGTCCGGGATATGTATCATGATCGCATTATCGTGAATTGTACACAATGCGCTTATTGCATGCCCTGCACACATGGCGTTAATATTCCCTCCTGTTTTCAATTTCTTAATCACGGTTCGATGATAAATAACCTTGAAGAAGGAAAGCGTCTGTACAATATTCTGGTTAAGGAAGAACAACGCGCCTCACATTGTATCGCCTGTGGAGAATGCCTTGATAAATGCCCGCAACAACTTCCTATTCCACAGACGATGGAGATGGTCGTGGAGAAATTCGGATCGTAGACCGGATAGATTTTTTAGACATGATCACCCTCCTACGCACTCCGTGCTTCGAATGGGCAGGCAGAATATATCTGATTTGTTTTTGGCAGGATTATAGGATGTTAGGGATAGTTTTGGACAGGATTACAGGATACTAGGGATGGCTTTTAATAGGATAACAGGATAACAGGATAACAAAAATATATACATTAAACGCTAAACCGAAAATGTACGGGCGACGGAACCTGTACACCGTAGCCTTCTTGTCATTCGTAGCCTTGGCGTAGGATGAGGCGTAGGTGTAGAGTCGCCCCAAAAAATTTCTTTAAAATAAAACATAATAATATTTCTACACTGGAGAATTAAAATGCCAACAAATTTCAAACAAATGACCGATAACGTTTTCGATTACACTCAAAAACTGATCGATAAATTTGGTCCAAGAAAAGCGGGTTCTAAAGCAAGCCGGGATTGCGCGGAAGAACTATACAATGAAATGAAGTCCTTTGCCGATGAAGCAAGGGTCGAAGAATTTACTGTTCGTGCGGGTGCTTTTCTCGGATGGATCAGGATCCTGGTTCTTCTGTACTCGGCAGGGACAGCACTTCTTTGGCTTAACAAGCCCGGTATAGCCAGCGGATTATTGTTCATTGGAATAGTCATTATGATTTTTCAGTTTTTCCTCTATAAACATGCTATTGATTTCCTATATCCGAAAAAAACGGGAAAGAACGTGATTGGCTCAGTTGAGCCCGAAGGAGACGTAAAGCAACAGGTCATTATCAGTGGTCATCACGACTCCGCACCGATCTTTAATTTCAATATCTACCAACCCAAATTATACGCTCTTAGGGTTGTGGGAGGTGTTGGAATCTTATTTGCGATCTTTCTATTGTCCGCTATCGTTGCGATAACCGGACTTTCACAAATATTCATCACCATTGTGGCAATTCTGGCAAGTATTGGCGCTCTGATCGTTCTGCAACTTTGGTTCTTTGCTTCAAAAAAGGCCACACCCGGCGCAGGCGATAATCTGGTCGCTTCGGTCATGGCTTTGGAATCTCTGCGAGAAATTGCCAAAAACAAAAAAGAAGGCAAAGGATTAAAACATACCCGCGTGATCGCCATTTCCTTTGATGCGGAAGAAGAAGGCTTGCGCGGTGCTTACGCCTATGCGAAAAAACATAAAAGTGAATTGCAAGCCATTCCCACCGCCATGTACAATATTGATTGTCCGTACTTTCTGGAAGACCTCTTCTTTTTAACCAGTGATATTAATGGAAGTGTAAAATTATCTGATGATCTCGCTGAAACGTGCAGAACAACGGCCGAAAGACTTGGCTATAAGGTCGAGGTTAAACCCATAGAATTTTTAACGGGCGGGACCGATGCCGCAGAATTGGCAAAAATTGGAGTAGCGGCAACCACCATGCTTGCCATGCCCTGGGGCAATAGTGAAAGGGCTTCTTATTATCACACGCCTGAAGATACCATTGATCATGTGGAAAAAGAAGCCGTAAAGGCCGGGCTGGAAGTTTTTTTTGATCTTCTTGCCCGCAAAGAC
>JAIPIT010000044.1 GCA_021734505.1 Fidelibacterota bacterium
GCTGTTCCTCTTCCTTGGGAATATCGGTTGCAGGCAGATCAAATCCCGTCGCGATCACCGTTACGGATAAGCTATCTTTCATGTTATCATCGATCAAAGCACCAAACATGACATTGGCGTTTTCACCCGCTTCGTCATAAATAACCGCTGCCGCTTTACGCACTTCGGACAATTTCATATCAGGTCCGCCCGTAAAATTGATCAGCAGGCCACGAGCACCCTTAATGGAATTGCTCTCAAGGAGGGGACAATGAATGGCGTTTTCGACGGCTTTCATTGCTCTGTCCGGACCACTGCAGGTACTTACACCGATAACAGCCGGGCCTTTTCGATTGATAATTGTTTTTACATCGGCAAAATCCAGATTGATCAAACCGTGTTTTGTAATAAGATCTGAAATACCGGCAGTTCCCTGATTTAATATAGAATCGGCAATACTGAATGCGTCCGTGCATTTTGTATCATCATCGATAATATCAAAAAGTTTTTCATTGGGAACGACGATCAGGGTATCCACATGTTCGCGCAAGCGTTCAATACCTTCCATAGCACGTTTCATGCGAAGCTTACCTTCAAAATGGAAGGGCTTGGTAACAAAACCCACCGTCAAAGCGCCGCTGTTCTTAGCGATCTCGGCAATGACGGGAGCAGCTCCCGTTCCCGTTCCGCCGCCCATGCCGGCTGTGATAAAGATCATATCTGTATCACGGACGATATCTTCCAGACGATCTTTACTTTCCAATGCGGCATGATAGCCAACCGTCGCATCGGCTCCGGCTCCCAATCCGCGCGTTATATTCGCACCGATCTGAATTTTGATCTCCGCTTTGTTCGCATTCAATGCCTGGGCGTCAGTATTTACCGCAATAAATTCAACTCCACTCAGATCTTCACTGATCATGCGTTGGATGGCGTTTCCGCCTGCACCGCCAACACCGATAACTTTGATCTTAGCCTTTTGGTCTTTTAATCCATCATATTCGATCAACATAGGATCCTCCGTTTCTATTTTTTATAATTATTTTCTAGAAAAATTCCGATAAGCGTTCTTTTAACTTATTCCACAGCGTCATTTTTGACTGCCCTGAGGGGAATTTAGGTTTTAGATTTCGTTTATTTGCCGAATGCAGAAGTCCGATACCCGTAGCAAAATCCGGAGTGTAATCTTCTTTTTCAAGACCGTTCATATGAATGGGATAGCCAACCACACAATTCATATTGAAGATCTCTTCACCCAGAAGTTCGATGCCGCGTAAAAGCGAACCGCCGCCGGTAAGTACAATGCCTGCATTCAATCGCATGCCTTTGATATATGACCGTGCAAGAAGGAATATTTCGCGGATACGCGCTTCGATGAACTCAGATAACAATTCGGAATTCAACGCCATATCCACTTTCCCATTAACGGGTTTTATGTAAAATTCTTTTATTCCCTGTGCTTTTGCCATTTTTGACGTTGCAAAACCATATTGTTTTTTTATACGTTCAGCTTCAACAAATGAGGTTGTTGCGAGTGAAGCGATATCGCGTGTAATGATCTCTCCGCCAAAACCTACAATGTGTGTGCTGATAAGATGACCCTCACGAAAAACAGTAATGTCTGTCGTACCGCCTCCGATATCAATAAGGCAAACACCCAGGTCTTTTTGATCATAGGTCAATACCGCTTCGGCTGACGCCAATGGTTCGAGAACGATGTCATTAACATTGAGTCCGGTCTTCTGAACACAATTGACCAGATCCCGGGCATTGTTTATTGCTGCTGTGATCACATGTGCTTTTAGGGTCAATTTGCTGCCGGACATCCCAAGCGGGTTTTTAACAATCATTTGATCATTGATAATATATTCCTGAGGAATAATATGAATGATCTCGCGATCGATCCCGATATTGATATTCTTGATGGATTCTTCAAGACGAACCATGTCCTTTTCATCAATAACGTTGACTTTTTTATTATTGTCAGCACGGTTGATCGAAATGGCATGTTCAGTATCCATGCTTCGGATATGATCACCTGCGATCCCAACCGTAACGCCGGTGATCTTCTCAACATTTGCCTTTTGTAATGCCTGAGAAACTGCAGCTTCGATGGATGCGCGTGTCAGATCAATGTCAACGACCACACCGCTTTTCATCCCTGAAGACGGCACTTTTCCGATCCCAAGAATACGATATTCGGAAATACTTCTGTCGTATTCTCCCACAATGGCACAGATCTTCGTTGTTCCGATATCCAAAGCGCTTAAAATGATTTTTTCGTTCATAGCTTTGCTCATAGGTTAATCTCGTACTATTACTTGCCCGTTAAAGCGCAAACTTACATATTTAAAATCTCGCATATCGATATCCTCTTTTTGCATTTTTGATATAAATGCGTCCAGAATATCGAAGCGTTTCTCCAGATCTTTTTTGCCGATATAGATCAAAGGATAGTCTTTGTCCTTTTGAATGATCCAGCCCTTGTCTTCAGACCAGGTGATATGTGAACAATAGCTGGTGATCTCATCATTGAATCGCTGAATATAATTAACAAAATTGATCGCATATTTAATATCCGGATGAAAAGTGGGCTTCCCGGTCTCAAAGGGGAGATCGGGGTCCACGCCGGTAATGATCGGCATAGAAGCGGTGGAATAATTAAGCGGGCGGGGAAGCATGGTGGCAAAAGCATCCAAAGCGTAATCTTCTTTTAACCGGATCATGACGATCGGCTGTCGCTCGATAATATGAATATTGATCATATCCGGGAATTGACGACTTATATAGGCATTGAATATATAGGGTTCGGCAATCAGACGATCAATACCGTCAGCCAGATTCAGATCGAACATTTTGGATCCGCGTTTAATTCCGCTGGCATGAATAACCTGTTTATCGCTCAATTCGTGTTGACCGTATACCATAATTTGTTTAACGGTAAAGACCTGCTGATAGCGACAATAGATAAGTGCCAGAATGAACAATAAGAAACAGACCAAGACAGTCATGAATTTATTCAAAGGGAACTTTCTTTTTGTTTGTTCAAGAACCACTGTATGCCTCGTAAATAGCGTCGGATACCTGCCAAACATCGCCGGCGCCAATGGTTATGATTATATCGTTTTCTTTGATCTCAGGAAGAACGAGCTTTGTAATATTTTTCATTTCTCCAGCATAGAAAGCATTTTCAAAACCCTGTTCCTTGATCAACTTCAGGATGATCTTACTGTTTATACCCCAAATCGGTTTTTCGCGAGCCGGATAGATATCCAGAAGATAGATCAGATCAGCAGCTTGTAATGATGTAGCAAAGCCTTCGGCGAAATCACGCGTGCGGGTGAAAAGATGGGGCTGAAAAATTGCGATAACTCGTCTGTCCGGGTGCATTATACGTAAAGCTGTCAATGTTGCCTTGATCTCTGTTGGATGATGTGCATAATCATCATAAAAAAGCACATCTTTGTATTGATGACGGAGTTCAAAACGCCGTTCAACGCCCGCAAAGGACTTAATTCCCTTTGCGGCATCTGACATATTCAAATGCAGGAGATAAGCCGTTACAAGGGCTGCAGTAGAGTTTAAAACATTATGCAGACCGACCTGAGTGATCGTATATGATCCGATCTTGTCATTTTTATAGTTTAATGTAAAATGTGAACCATTTTCATAAGAAATATCTGTGATCATGAAGTCTGAATCGGCATTGGTTCCGTAGGTCACATATGGACGATCAATTAGTGGAAGCAGAGAACGGGCTTCGGCGTCATCGTAACAAAGGATGACCGATCCGTTCTCGGGGATACTGTTCGCATAGGCAAGAAATGTATCCTTCATATCCTGAAGGTCTTTGTAAATATCCAAATGGTCCGCATCTACATTGGTGATAATAGCCAAAGTAGGCGGGAGGGCAAGAAAAGTCCGGTCGTATTCATCCGCTTCAAAGATCACATAGGTTTTTGAGTCCATGCGTGCATTGGTCTTTAGGTCTTTAATGATACCGCCAATGAACATGGACGGATGGGAACCGCAAGCATCCATTGCGGATGCAATAATTGAAGATGTGGACGTTTTACCATGCGTTCCTGCCACACCGATACGGATCGGCCAAACAGAAAGCAACATTCCAAGAAATTCAGCCCGGCGAATAAGCTTGATACCAAGATGCCTTGCCTGACGGAATTCGGGATTATCATCCTTAATTGCTGATGAATAAACGACCACATCAGGCGATTTGACATGTTCACGGTGATGGCCGATATAAATTTTTGCACCCAATCTGCGAAGATGCTCCGTAATACTGGTTTCGGTGGCGTCTGAACCGGTGACAATAAAACCAAGACGGATCAAGACATCAGCGATCCCGCTCATACCGATACCACCGATCCCGATCATGTGAATATTCCTGATCGATCCGAATACTGTTGTGATCCTGTTAACTTTCATCTTGACTCCATGTATAAAAAATTTGCAGTTGACTTAATATGTCCCGGGCTATCTGCTCTGCGGCATCTTCTTTCAATTTTGGGAAAGCATTTGCCATATTTATTAATTTATCCGGACTGTTGATCATGTTATTTAAATGTTTTACCAACGGTTTATCCGGAAATTCACTCTCTTCAACGATCACCGCGCAACCAAGAGATTCTAAAGCTTTTGCATTGTGATATTGATGGTTCCCGGCCGCTGTGGGTAAAGGAATAAGAATTGAGGGTTTCCTCATTTTCTCGATCTCTGCCAAAGTAAGCGCGCCGGCTCTGGAAATTACCATATCAGCTGCCGAATACGCTGCGGACATATTTTCAATGTAAGGCTTCAAATGGATGGACTTATGCTCGCAGAATTGCCGACATAGCATATCGTAACTTGCATCTCCGGTTTGCCAGAGGATCTGAATATCATATTTGTGTATCCAGGACTGTACTCGTTTTGCTATGTATTTGTTTACATTCATAGCTCCCTGCGAACCACCAAAGATAAATAAGGTGAATTTATCAGGGTCAAGCTCCATTAACATACGCGCTTTGACTTTATCTATTCGTTTGATTGAAGATCTGACAGGGTTGCTGCTTTTAATGAATAATACATCGTCTTTGATGTGGTCTTTGACAGAATCGTAAGAATAAAAAAGTCCCATGGCACGTTTTGCCAGCATTCGACTTGTCACACCCGGGAAAGCATTTTGTTCTTGAAGGAAAAGAGGAACATGGTTGCGATGTGAAACAAGTCCAGGTATCAGTGAAACATAACCCCCGGTGGCAACGGTCGCAATAGGATCAAGTTGATGATATAGTCTTTTGATCTTGAACCATGATATAAGTAGCCGGAAAGGCAATATAAGATTTTGCAGAAATGAAGCCAGTGATATGTAGCGAGAGAATCCTTTTATCGGCACAAGTGTATATGGATAATCATATTTGGGAGCCAATCGTTGTTCTATACCTAATTTGGAACCGATATAATGGCATTGGATATCAATATTTTCGGAAAGTTGCTTTGCCTGTTCCCGTATCGCATCGGCAATGGCAATAGCCGGATAATAATGGCCGCCCGTGCCGCCGCCGGTGATCATGATCGTATATGTTGTTTTAGAGTTCATGTAAAAACTCTGCTTTCTTTTGGAATTCATGTTGTGATTGTTTTATGACATTCAAACAAATGCCAATAAGGGAAAAATTGATCAATAATTGCGATCCGCTCTTCGAGATAAAGGGCATAGGAAGTCCGGTTACGGGTCCTAAACCCACACAAACTGCGGCATTGATCAGTGCATAATAGATCAAAGCAAATGCGGTTGCGAACATAATGCTTTTTCCGAAAGGATCGTTTACTTGCTTTGCCAAACGCAACATGGCAATAAATAATACTATAAAAGCGACCAATATCAGCAAAGTGGTTATGAATCCTAATTCTTCACCGGCGATAGAAAAAATAAAATCGGTGTGAGCTTCAGGTAGAAAAAGATTTTTGCCTGTACTGTTCCCGAAACCACGACCAAAAAAGCGACCACCTGAAAGAGAGATCAGGGATTGCCGGATCTGATAATTCCCATTACTGATATCCTCTGGATTGAGGAAAGCAATGATACGAGCACGACGATAAGGCGATAACCAAATATATGCCGATCCTGCTAAGCCCAGCAAACCGGAAACAATTCCCAATTGTCCAAGCGAAGCGCCCGATATATAGAGAGTGGTGGCAATAATGATAAATAATGAAAATGCAGAGGAAAAATCAGGTGTCAGGGCGATCAGCGCTACAAGCGTGAGTGATACAAGCATCACTGGCATGAGACCCTTGCGGAATTGCCCCAAAGTGTCTTTATGGTTTGCAATAAAGGCACTTACATAAACAATGAGGGAAAATTTTACAATTTCCGCCAACTGAAAAACATTTCGCCCGCCAATGGATAACCAGCGTACGGGTGAAGAGTTACCGGTAGAGAATTTTTTGATCAAAGTAAAGGCCAATAAAGTGAAAGCAATAATGATAAACAACCAAGATATTTTTTTAAGTGCCTTATAATCAATAAGATAAAAAACAAACCCAACAAGAATTGAAAGCACTATATATTTTATATGACTTTCGAAAAAGCTATTTGCATTTCCATCAATATTGAAAGCAACGCGAGAGCTTGCAGAAAAAAGTATCAGCATACCTCCACAGATCAACACCAGAAGAGTGATGGCAAAAACTTTTAAACTTAAGGGATATT
Organism: Fidelibacterota bacterium; assembly: GCA_021734505.1. Lineage (GTDB taxonomy): Bacteria > Fidelibacterota > Fidelibacteria > Fidelibacterales > Fidelibacteraceae > M50B103. The sequence continues at coordinate 6,695 of JAIPIT010000044.1, forward strand.
CTATTTTATTTGCCTTCATTTCCCAGATCCATTATGGTTTTGACTAATTGTTTAAAATGATCTCCGCGTTCTTCAAAATTCTTATACTGATCATAACTCGCACAGGCCGGTGAAAGCAGTATCGCATCTCCCGGATGTGCTTCTTTAAAAGCCGTCATAACAGCTATTTCCATTTCTCCGCAGGGAGTTGGATTGAATTCCTTTAATTGCTCAATGATCTTAGCACTGGCTTCACCAATGACATATATTTTGTCGTTTTTACTCAAATGCGGAGCAAGTTCACGGAAATCAATATCCTTATCCCGTCCCCCAAGAATGAGATGCAGGGGAGAGTTAAAACTTTTTATAGCCATTTTGACAGAATCGGTATTTGTGCCTTTTGAGTCATTGTAGAAACGAATATTTCCTGCTTCACCGGCAAATTCGATGCGGTGCGGTATACTTTTAAAATTGCGTAAAGAAGAAAAAATACCTTCATGATCAGCAATAAATGGTGATACCGCAGAAGCAGCGGATGCAATATTGTATTCGTTATGGATACCAAATAGTTTAATATCATTTTTTTCCAATTGATGCCATTTACCGTTCAGTTGAAATGAAAAGGTTTCGCCGTCAAAATAGGCAATGGAATCAGGTAGTTTTTCTTTTGATACCGGGATTACGTATGCTTTTGTTTTTGCATGTTCATTAATGACGTCGTCATCACGATTCAAAACGGCAAAATCTTCTTTTTCCTGATTGATGAGTATCCGGCATTTTGTCAAAGCGTAATCCAGGAAGGAATCGTAACGATCCAGATGGTCAGGTGTAATATTAAGCAATACGGCAACATTTGGACGAAAATCCTTGGTGGTCTCTAGCTGGAAACTGCTGACCTCAGTCACATACATGGGATGTGAACCGCTGACGATAGCCGTGTAAACGGCCTGAGAGAAAGAGTGACCGATATTACCACAGGCGACAGCGGGAATACCCGAGCGTTCCAGCATGTCTGCGATCAGTGTTGTCGTTGTCGTCTTTCCATTTGAGCCCGTAACGGCAATAATGGGACTTTCAGTGAACCAGCTGGCAACTTCTATCTCGGAATACACCGGAATGTCACGCTCATAAAGTAATTGAACGATCGCTGAAGTCGTGGGAATACCCGGACTCAGGATCACAAAATCAGATTCAAGTATTTTCATACTGTGTTGTCCGAATTCGTAAGAAATGCCATGTTCATCAAAAATACGAAGCAGATCGGGGGCTTCACGGTCGGAATTACTGTTACTGACCATTACCTTGGCATCATGCTTTGCAAGCAGGATGGCCGCTGAGATACCGCTTCTGCCGGCACCCAAAACCGTAATGTTCTTATCCGTTACAAGCACAATATACCCTTTTTATCTGATTTTAAAGGTTGCCATGGACATAAGAGCACAAAGAATACCCAAGATCCAGAATCGAATAACCACTTTTGTCTCCGGCCAGCCCTTTTCTTCAAAATGGTGATGCAGAGGAGCCATAAGAAATAGCCGCTTCCCGGTTCCGGTCCGGCGTTTGGAAAATCTGAACCATCCAACCTGTAGGACCACGCTCAGAGCTTCAATGACAAAGACCATACCTACCATTAAAAAAACAATTTCTTTTTTCAATAATATTGCCACGGTTCCAAGAGCCGCACCGTAAGCAAGTGATCCCGTATCACCCATAAAGACCTCGGCCGGTCGGGAATTGAACCAGAGAAAACCAACCAGTCCACCCACCATAGCGGCCAGGAATACGGTTAATTCACCTGTGGTGGGAAGGTAGAGTATCCCCAAATATTGACTAAAGTCAACACGACCGGATAAGTAAGCAATACCAAGCAAAACAAAAGCGGCAAGAGCCATTAGCCCGGAAGCCAGTCCGTCTAAACCGTCAGAGAGGTTTACGGCATTGGAAAAACCGGTAATATATAAGATCACGATCGGTGCATAGAAAATTCCAAAATTGATCATAAGATGTTTAATAAAAGGAACCGAGGTCGCGGTGATCAGGTTGGGATCTGATGGATAAATGTACATAAACAAGGCAACAATAATACCAATTGCGATCTGTCCCATGAGTTTATAACGAGCAACCAGGCCTTTTTTCATTTTTTTCACGACTTTCAAATAGTCGTCAATAAATCCAATAATGGCCATCCAAAGGGTTACGAACATAGTGAGTAAAACATATTTGTTACTCAGATCACCCCAAAGCAGAGTAGGAACAAAAACAGCAAGATGGATGATCAATCCCCCCATTGTAGGCGTTCCTGCTTTAACCTGATGAGTCCCCGGTCCTTCTGCGCGTATCGTTTCGCCGATATGATGACGTTTGAGAGCACGAATGATCACCGGACCCAGAAAAAATGTAATAAGTAAAGCCGTAATAGCCGCAGCTGCGCTTCGGAAAGAAATATACCCCAGCATATTTAGCCAAGTGATCTTATCGCGTAATGGATATAACAAAAGATACAACATATTACATATCCTTTATAAGAGATATGATCTCTTCTATGGCAACACCGCGTGAGCCTTTGAAGAGAATGATATCGCCGGGTTTAATTACGGAAAATAACGATTCCGCAAGTTCTTTTTTCGTCTCAAAATGTTCTGCAAAACCAAGTCCCTTCGTTTTTGCAGTTGATACGGTAAATTGACTGTCTTTACCATAGCAGAATAAATGTGATAAGCCGATGTCTGCAGCTATTTCACCAACGGCTTCATGGCTTGAGCGAGCTTCGACGCCCATTTCCAGCATATCACCAAATACCATTAGCTTATTTCTCTCTGACTTCATTACACGGAGCGCATCCAATGCGTTTTTTACAGAGAATGGATTTGCATTATAGGTATCGTCGATCAAAGTAATGCCATTCCAGATCTCCATTTTGCCTCTTCCGGCGGAAGGCTCGTAGCTTTCAATTGCTGAAATAATATCCAATGCGTTCATTCCCATTGTCATGGTAAAAACATAAGCGGCAACAGCGTTCAAAGCCGCTCCTTTACCACTGCTTTTTAAATGTATTTTCAAATTATCTATAGAAAGCGTATAACAGCCGTTCTTATCAATATTATCGATGTTTAGACGGATATCTGCCGGGTTTTCAAGACCGTATGTGATGCGTGTCCGTGAATCTTTGGGGTAATTTGCGATACGAGGATCATCATTATTGATAAAAAGTGTTCCCTCTGATTTAACCGCATCAAGAAGCTCGAATTTTGCTTTTTGAACATTATCGATCGAGCCAAATCCACCAATATGGGCATGAGCGATCGAGGTGATCATACCATGGTCCGGAGCTACGATCTTGCAGAGATCACGTATTTCACCTATGGCGGAGGTTCCCATTTCAAGAACAGCGATATCTTCATGTCCGTTCATTTGTAAAATACTTAAGGGTAATCCGATGTGATTATTGAAATTTTTCGGCGTTTCGGCAACGATCATCTTTTTACGCAGGATATGCGAGATCAAACGACGTGTAGAGGTTTTACCCGCAGAACCGGTGATAGCAAGAATCGGCATAGTTAATTCTTTAGCGTAGAGGCTTGCCATATCAATTAGGCCTTGATATGTATCCCCTACAATGATCAAAGATTCATCTTTTGCGGCGTTTGTTGCGTAATTCTTATTTACCAATGCGGCGACTGCACCATTTTCAAGTGCTTTAGCTACAAAACGATGTCCATCGGTATGATCACCCTTTAGAGCACAGAAAATATGATCTTCAGGGATATTGCGGGAATCAATACTGACTCCCTTGAATTCCGTAATGTTAACATTGCGTAATGTAAATGATCCGTGATGTAGTAGTGTCGTCTTCATAGTTTTTAGGATCCCCGGTACAGAGAGAGCTCTCCGTACCGGGGGGGTAGAGGGTTTTATTTCTTTTGCTCCAGCTTTAGCATTATTTCTTTATCGTTAAAGGGCAACTTGTGTCCCTTGATTTCCATATAGGTTTCTGCACCTTTTCCAAGGATCATCAGAATATCACCGGGTTTTGACCCATTCCAGGCATTTGTGATCGCTTTTTCGCGGTCAATACAGATCTCAACTTTCTTTTTATTTTCAAATCCTTCAAGGATCTCGTTGATGATCGTTTGAGGATCCTCATTTCTGGGATTATCGTTCGTTAAAATGATCTTGTTTGAGTATTTTTCCGCAATTTTACCCATGATAGGGCGTTTTGCTTTATCTCTGTCCCCACCGCAACCAAAAACGGTAATAATATCTTTTCTATCGGATAGGTCGGAGGCAGTTTTTAGAGCTTTTTCCATCGCATCGGGGGTATGAGCATAATCGATCACTGCGGTTGCTTTGTGAGTAGCGATCATTTCCATACGTCCGGAAACCGGTTTTAGATGAAGGTCATTAAAATTGATCTCAGTTTCAGGATAAAGCTGTTCCCAGGTGGCGATACTGCCGGCTATATTCTCGGCATTGAATTTTCCGAGAAGAGAGGCAATAATATTAAAATCACCTTTAGGTGTTCGCAGTATCCCGTTTATTCCTTTAACGCTAATGTCCAATTCTTTGAAATAATAATCCGCTTTATCATTTTCAACGGCATATGCTATTTTGCCTATTTCGAGCTCTTTATATAGACGACGGCCATAAGGATCATCAATATTAATAATAGCACGAGCGCCGGATTTCATATTTTCAAATAATTTGGCTTTTGTCTCGAAATAATCCTCCATACTTGGATGAAAATCAAGATGGTCCTGAGTGAGGTTTGTAAAAACGGCAGCATCAAATCTTAAGCCATGAACTCGTTGCAGGGCTATTGCATGAGATGAAACTTCCATAAACAATGTTGAAACCCCTTGTTTATCCAGATCATAGAAGATTTTTGCAAGATCAGCGCTTTCAGGCGTGGTACGTTCACCTTCAAGGAGTCCGTCTTTTGTTCGAATACCCAGTGTGCCTATCAATGCGGGTGTCATTCCGGCTTTTTCGGCAATTTGGTATAAAAGATGTGTCATTGTGGTCTTGCCATTAGTGCCGGTAATGCCGGTTAATTCAAAATTATTGTAATCGCATCCATAATATTCGTAACTCAACTCAGAAAGAGCGGAGCGGGTATCGTGAACAATGATCTGAGTAAATTCAGGCATTACATCATGATCAACAACCAAGGCCACAGCTCCGAGCTTAATGGCATCTTTAATATGTTCATGACCATCCGAATTAAAACCCTTGATGGCAACAAATAATGATCCGGGTTTTACCTGACGCGAATCATAAGTAATATGTGAAATTTCGACATCTGTGCCGGTCAAACGATAGGGTAGTTGCAGAGCGGGAAGAATTGCAGATAGCTTTTTCATGAACCAACCTCCAAACGACAACTAGCCGACTCATTTAAAAAGGTACCGGGTGCAGGAAATTGAGAAGTGACTTTTCCACGATCGCTATTGCGTTCAACTTTAAGCCCGATCTCTTGAAGCTTTTTTTCGGCATTTAAAATATGGATACCGGTCACATCGGGCATGATAATATCGTAATTATCCTGATCCTGTGAGATCACAGGTTCAGGATCAATTTCTTTTGTATTTGTGATTTTTACTTCTTTATCATTTGCTTTTGCTGTGCTGTGTAACATGGATAGAAGTGGGTTTGATGTAGTTGTTTCAGCCTCAATTTTGTTTTTCTCTTCCGCCAAAGTCTTAGATACGGTCGGATAAAGTTGATGAAATTCAGGTGTATTGATAATACGTGTAAATGTATTTTTAACTGCAGGGGCGACAGAGGTACCACCATGATGTAATCCGAATGCGGGTTCGTCTATTACAATACCGCAGACCAGTACCGGTGCACTTGAGGGAAAGTAGCCAATAAATGAAGCGTAGTATTTAGAACTTGAATACTTCCCGTCAATTACTTTTTGAGCGGTTCCCGTTTTGCCTGCAACATGATAGCCATCAATTTGCGCTCGTTGAGCAGTTCCGATGTTAACAACGCCCTCCATAATAGCTCTTAAAGTTGCGGACGTCTTTTCAGTGATCACACGGCGAACAGGGGAAGAATCGTATTCATTTTTGATCTTGTTCTTTTCATTAAAAGTGCGAGAAACGACATAGGGCTTCATCAAGGTACCGCCATTGGCGATCGCCGAATAGGCGGCCATCATTTGCATAAGCGTTACCGTTACACCATGTCCCATGGCAAGTTGAGTGTAGCCAACAGAACTCCATTTATCGGGAGTTTTTAATAAACCGCTGCTTTCACCCCAAAGACCGACAGCGCTTGGTTCACCGAAACCGAATTTGCGTGAAATGTCATAGATTGTCTGATTACCAAGCTGTTCGCAGATCTTGCCTGCTCCAATATTGGAGGAATAAACAATGACTTCCTCAACCGTCAGCCATTCATGGGGCTTAGTGTCATGGATAATACGGTCGCGGACCTTCCACTCACCATTTTCACAAAAGATCTGAGAAGTGGGTGTAAAAATATTATTTTCAAGAGCCGCAGCAGCCGGAATGACCTTATAAATTGATCCGGGCTCGAATTGGTCGGCGATCACACGATTACGACGGATGTCAGGAGAAGAATTCCGAACTTCATTGGGATTAAATTCAGGATAATTGGCAATGGCGAGAATTTCACCTGTTTGAGGATCCATGATCACACCCATCCCGCTTTTACCTTTATTCTTTTTAACGGCTTCCGCTAATTCTTCTTCAAGAATGACCTGGTATTCGATATCGATTGTTAATTGGACATCTCCACCGGGGACAGCGGACTGAGTATTGGCGTTTTGAAGAGTAATAACATCCCCGCGTTTGTCACGCTGGATCATTTGATGACCTTTTTTGCCAATAAGAATTTCATCGTAATATTGCTCTATACCGGCTTGTCCGGATCCATCATCCCAAAGGAATCCGATCAATTGCCCCGCAGCATCCTGATAAGGATATATCCGGCTCATTTTTTTATCATATTTTAAGCCATGACAAGAATTATCTTCACATAGTTTATCTACGATTTCCGGGCGAACTTTGGTTTCCAATATATAAAAGGAAGATTCTTTCTTGAATTGATTACGATAATATGCCGGTGTCCTATCGAAAGCCTTCGCAAGTGATGCATAGCAACTTTCAGGTTGTAGAAGATCTACATATCGCGCACCGATACTATATTCAATAATGTTGTTGGCAAGGATATTGCCATTACGGTCCAGTATATGACCACGCTCGGGAAGGATATCTTCAGTTCTTAAACCCTGACTGTCGGCATATCCGCGAAGATCTTCAGAATCGAATAACTGGATCGCAACGAGCCGCACTAATATGATCGTCACAAAAACCAGGACAACAGTCGTAATGACTGCAACTCGCAGTGAGTAAGGATCCCGTAATTTCTTTACATCATCGATCATTTTTTTTCTTTACAAATATTGCGTCAGCTTGCGGTTTTGAGTTTACCATACCTAATTGTTCTTTAGCTATGCGTTGTATCTGCCCCGGACGGGAGAGGTCAATGATCTCACTTTCGAGATATAGGATCTCCTGGTGCAGTTGAGCATTATTGCTTTTCATGGCAAGATTGCGCGAAGATAAAGAATCCAATCCGTTCCGTACATACATATATCCAACCAGCGTAATAACAAAAATGATCATAATAATGAGAAAGAACACGACCTTGTTGTCGAGCAATTGTCCTTTTCCTACATCAAGATGTGTTTTTACATTACTGCCTATCATAATTTTTCTATTACTCTGCATTTGGCGGAGCGACTCCGTGGATTTTTTTTAATTTCGTCTTCATCGGGAATAATTGGTTTTCTTGTGATCTTTTTAGCAACTGCTTTATGATCACACACACAAACCGGTATTTCCGGAGGACATATGCAATCTGTAACTGCATTCTGAAAAAATTGCTTAACGATACGATCCTCAAGCGAGTGAAATGATATTGCGACTATTCTGCCACCCGGGTTTAACATGTCCAAGGCATCTGACAGACTTTTTTTAATTGCATCCAACTCGTGATTGACCTCGATACGCAAGGCTTGAAATATTCTGGCCAGTGTTTTGTTTATATAAGGTCCGCGAATAATACTTTTTATACAATCGACCAGAGGAAGTGTCTTGAAGTAGGGGCGGGTTTCAACAATGACCCTGGCGATCCTCCCCGAAAACCGTTCTTCTCCGTATTCCTGGAAGATCCGAGTCAATTCATCCTGAGAATAAGTATTAATAATGTCTGCTGCAGTTAGCTCGGTTTCACCCATGCGCATATCAAGAGGTCCGTCTTTCATAAAACTGAATCCGCGCTCTGCTGAATCGATTTCCATAGATGAAACGCCCAGATCATAAAGAATACCGTCAAAATGCTCCACACCTTCCGCGAAAAGAGCCATTCTAAGTTTATCGAAATTGTGCTGTATATAATAAATGTTGTCGTACTCAGAGAGACGATCTTTTGCAAAAGCCAAAGCCCTGGGATCCAGATCAAAAGAATACAAACTTGCACTTGGATCCAAGCGCTTTGCAATTTCTATGGAATGGCCGCCCAATCCACAGGTAGCATCGATATACACACCTGTCGGTCTTGTGATGAGCTGTTTAACAGTCTCATGCAACAATACCGGCTTGTGCTGGTACGAAATTGACATAATCACCCTAGATTAATGGCAATTGCTCTAGTTTCTCAAAATCACTGTCTGTAAGTGGGGTGTTTTCTTGGTGTTTCTCTAGTTCGTCAGGATCCCAGATCTCCATGAAATCGATCATACCGATGATCATGACATTGCCGTTATCCTTGATCCCGGCCAATTCCATGAGTTTGGGAGTCAACATGATGCGTCCCTGACTGTCCAGAGTGCAATGGTTTGCATTCTGTGTGAACTGACGCAAAAAGTTCCGGTGTGTCCGGTTGACCAGTTGCATCGAAGCTGTGATCTTATCACGGAGTGTGATCCACTTGGGCAGTGGATAGACATCAATGTGATTTGAATCAAAGCCCTTTGAAATTACGACTTCAGAGACGTTTTCTTCGGTCATGATCTTTCTGTATCGTGATGGTATATTAACACGATGCTTGGTATCAACCGAGTACTTGAATTCGCCTGTGTAGTCTGAATAACCCACTCTACCTATTCCTTTTTAACCTCTGAATTTGGGTTTTAACCCATAATTACCCACAAATCTACACAACGCCCCACAATTATGCAAGAAGTTTTTAATAATTAGGGAATTATAAGGATGTGATGTAGGTCACACACTGCAAATCTCAATTGAATTGAAGGGAATAAACGAGTATTATTTAATGATGGGTGAAGAATAGGCAAAAAAGTGAAAAGAAAAGAACAACGTTTATCAACTCATAATTATTCAGACCCAAAGAAATATTTTGTAACAATTAATGTTATAAGCAAAGAATTACCCTTAGGTATAATTTTCAATGAAAAAGTGTATCTAAACTGTATTGGAAAAATTGTTGAAAAATGCTGGAAAGATATCCCAAATCATTATAAGGAATGTGAATTACATGAATATGTCATCATGCCCGATCATATTCATGGGATAATTAGGATAAATTCAGAAAGAGGTGTAGGGAACAGGCATG
>JAIPIT010000045.1 GCA_021734505.1 Fidelibacterota bacterium
TGCGAATGCTTATTTAAATCCTTTCACGGGGCTGGCCAACGACAAGAACCTGACGCCGGGAAAAATTCTAGCCAAAGATGGCATGAATCTTTGCAATAAAGGGATGGATGTGGTGCTTGAAACGGGAAAAGCCATTGTACCGGGACTGGGACAAGCCACGGATATCATTGACGCAGGAAAAGATTATTATGGAAAAGCCGAAAAAATGGTCGACAAGCCCATGGAATTCTTGGCTGACGAAATTAAATCCCGCGGGGCGGCGTATATTGCCGGCATTATCGATATCGATTCAAGATTAGATTCGGAAGGTGCCGGGAAGTATGTTAAGACAATTGCGGAGTTGACCCTTGGAAGCGATGATCCACAGGAGTTGATCGAAAGAGGAATTGATGCGGGTATTGCCCGGATCAAGAGTACCGACAATTCGATCAAGGCAGATATTGTCATTGCCGAAAACAAACAACCGGGTGCCGGATTGCCGGATTATATTTTTGGGATCGGTACATATGCACAGGAAGCGAATGAGTTCATTATGAATCTGCCTTCGGGGAACTGGGATATAACCGCCAAGGACAATATCGGGTATTCTTCGGTTCCCGTGTCGGTTACGGTTGTGACACAGCAGGAAAGCACGGTGGATGTTGCGGTGAGTGATACTTCAAGCACTTCGGGTGACCCGAAGCAAGGTCCGCCAACTCTGGAGGATATACTTGATAGTCTTAACATGGATTTCAGCGATAAACCTATGATTCACTTTTATTTTAATGATGGGCAATCAGCCGGCAGTACCACGGCCAATGAGATAGATCATGTTGGCTATGCAATTTTATGGTCCGGAAACTCCTTTAGTAGTTCGTTATCCACCGCTTATATTGACTCATCCTATATACCTCATTATAGAGAAGTTGAATGGGATATTTGGGGTTATCTAACGCTTGATACAGTAACATGGCAACCGGTTATATCGGCTGAATGCTCCTATACAACTAACAGTTATATAGGTACCGACAACACCTATCTAAAAAATGAACTAACTATAACTTACAGTGCATCCACTCTACCCCTCGACCCTTGGGATATGGACGGACGGTATAAGTCCAGTGTCCAATTTCATACCAGAGCTTTGGCAGAATCCGACTATGAGAATCATGCCGATTACAGCAATGATTATTATGTATATCAGGATTCAACGACAACGATTGTTTATGAAAGTCACTTAGAAGGATTTTTAAATGTTTCATCTGGCGGTTTTATGAAAATAATCATTCAAAAGCCCTTAAATTATATCGATACGGTTATTACGGTTTATTAAGTAATATAAAACGTAAATGGTAGGAGTTTGTAGGAATTGGAAAATGAGGACAAGAAATTCAATTCTGCCGGCCATAGCATTAGTGAGCGTCGAAGCGGTTAAATATATTCATCGTTTATAGTTCTTCATTCCTTTCTTTGCTATTAAAATTAATTTGACTATCCCTTTAATATAAATATATTCCGATTAACAAATAATTAGTCGGAGTCCCTATGAAGAAGCTTGCTATCATGTCTATGAATATGTGTCTTCTTGTCCTTCTTGCCATGAATCTCTCTTGCGACATTTTCGGCCCTTCCGATCCTGTTGCAATAACAAAAAAGGACGCTTGGACAACCATTATCAATGCCCATGCAGCCAAACAGCATTTTTACAATGAATTTTTTCGCATTCATTCAAACAATTACAAACGCGGTCAACTCTTTGTTTATGAGCCTCAAAAAGGTGAGATCGATTATTTGTGGGATATGTTTTTTGAAGTTCTGAGCTATGCCGATGATGTTGATGCTGCTGTCGATACGCTCCTTACCATGGAAATTGAAGATGGCATGCCTTTGGCTAAGCTCTCTGCCACATCAACTATTTTTGGTGCTTTAGCTGATTTCTTTAGGTCTGGAGTGAGTGTTAATGTAAAAAATCGACAACGCATCCTGCTTATTGCTTCTAACATGACAAAAATGGAAAAAGACGAGCTTTATAATGAACTCGTGATCGACACATGGCAAAGCGAGATCGGCACGGCCGATGAGTTTTGGGCAAAACTCCAAAATGGAACTCTTGACGATAAGGCATCAACGTTATATAAAAACTTCTATGATGGGTCAAATAGTCTGCTGAATCCATTTACAGGCTATGCAAATGATAAAAACCTTTCGCCCGGGAAAGCACTTTCTAAAGACGGCTTGGAATTATGCAATAAAGGTTTAGATGTTGTTATCGAGGCGGCCGGTACCATCGTTCCCGGAATAAGTAAGGCTAAAGATATCATTGATGATTCTAAAGATCTGTTAGAAAAAACTAAAAAAATGGTCGACAAACCATTGGATGCCCTTGCTGATGAAGTCAAATCCCGTGCCATTGGCAAGATCTCAGGTATGGTTGATGTAGATAATTATTTTGATCCGGATGGCGCCGGGAAATACGTAAAAATTCTCGCCGAAGTCAGTTTGGGAACCGATGATCCCGATGAACTCGTTGAGAAAGGGATCAATTACGGTATTGCAAAGATCAAAAGTTCAGATAAATCGATCAAACCCGATTACGCCATCGCTAAGAATACCAGTCCCACAACAGGCATACCGGATTTCATTATTGGCGTTGGGAACTATGTTCAGCAAACCCAAGAATTCATCATGAATCTCCCCGGCGGCAACTGGGATATCACAGCCAAAGACAAAAGTGGGCAGACCAGCGGAACGGTGACTACTCCCATAACCTCACAGCAGGAAAGCACGGTGGATGTGGTTGTGGTGAATAGTAACACGACTCAACAAGATAGCTTAGATATTTCTGAAATTGATTTCAGCAAATGTACGCATTGGCGACTCTATTTGGATTTAGGGGACTATGTTTTTACAATTCCCTATTATTACTATACACATGAGGTTGGTTGGTCAAAAAACACCTTTTCCCTAGATGTATTCGAGGACTCTGTGGCTACAAATTCCTCTTCTTATGAAACATCTATAACCGGTAATGTTTCACTAATCAGTTATGATAAAATAGGACTTTATGCACAGATAGAGTATAAAAGTATAAGTTACGGTGGATATAACTGGTCAACCCATTCCTATGGTTGGAAATTATATATGGATGAAATTACGATCGACTTGAATGGAATTCCGCTTAAACCCTCGTCTTACCTTACCTTTGACGAAAGCATTCGACTCTATTTCGAAATCCCCGACAATGAAGATATAGCTTCCTACGTGTCTTTTTCTTTCACCCGAACAGATTATGTCACAAGCGGTGAAAATGTAGGTAACGTCGAAAATGTGGTAATCCAAAATACCTTTAATTATTCTGACGAACACAATCAACCACACATTGAAGTAAGCTTGTCGCAATACTATTAATTATCGATTTTGCCATTTTAAAAAAGATACGTCGAATATATTTGCTTTGTGTTGTGGTAATTCTACGTATATTATTCAATGAAAAAGCAAATTATATTTTTACTCTTATTAATGTTTATTACCTCCCTTTTCGCTCACGAAAGTGATCTTGTTTATCGTTCCAACACCGTCTCAGAGATCCGCATTACGATCGATCCCACAGTATTGGCGTGGATATATAATCCAAATAACGTTGAAAGCGATTCCCTGCATCCCGCTTCCGTCACGTTTCATAATGAGAACCTGGATGTGTCCCTGGACAACGTTGGCTTTCGTCTGCGCGGCAATACTTCGCGCGATGCGGCCAAGAAATCCTTCAAACTTGACTTCAATGAATTCATCAAGGGTCAGGATATCGCGGGTATCCAGAAATTCAATCTCAAGGGCGAACAGAACGACCCCTCGCTGATCCGCTCTAAATTTGCCTTTGAACTTTTCGAAAAGATCGGCGTCCCGGCAAGTCGTGTTTGTTATACGACAGTTTATATAAATGACGTTTATTATGGTCTCTATGAAAATATTGAACATATCGACGACTGCTTTCTGGCCTATCATATTGGAGACGACAGCGGAAACCTTTGGAAATGTTTGTGGCCCGCGGATCTGAACTATCTTGGACCGAACCCTTCGGATTATCACCCCTGGATAGACGGAGAACGTCCTTATGAGCTAAAGACCAATGAAGACGTATATGATTTCAGTGAACTTGCGCATCTCATTGATGTGATCAACAATACGCCTACGGCACAGATCAAAGATTCACTGGAATCCGTGTTCTATGTCACAGATTTTATTAAATATCTGGCCGTGAATATCATGACCGGTTCCTGGGACGATTATCGCTATCTGAAAAACAATTATTATTTATATCATGATCCTTCAACGGATAAATTTCATTTTATTCCCTACGATTATGATAACACCTTCGGTATCGACTGGGTGGGCGGCAGTAACTGGGGTGAACCGAACTGGACGCGAATTAACATGTACAGCTATGATGTTATGGATAATAGTGGCCGTCCGCTTTCTGATATTATTTTTGATACGCCCGAATACCGAAATCTTTTTACTCACTTTATGGATTTCTATACCAATCATGTTTTTCGTGAAGATCAATGGACAAGTTACGGAGACAGTATAAAGACGCTAATACGACCTTATGTGGTGCCGGACACGTACTATCCGCGTGATCACGGCTTTACCATAAATGATTTTGACAATTCATATAACACGGATTATCGTAATGGTCACGTAGAGCGCGGCCTTTATGAATTTATGCGCAAGCGCAGAGAGCAGACTAACAATGATCTCAATTGGCAATCCGCTCCTCCTTCAATTTACTATCAGGAAATTGATCGCACCGGAAATTCTGCTACCGCCCATGCTTCGGTATTTTCTCAAGATGGCATCAACTCCGTGACACTTGTTACCTATGACAGCGATCATGATACGCTAACAAACATTAGCATGAATCGGGATCGAATTACCGGCACAACGTTGGTAGAAGAATTTGATCAATGGACGGCCGGGTTCAATTTGACCGACAGTGAAATTTATTACCGGATATTTGCTGTAGATTCTTCCGATGCCCAACAAGTCTGGCCGCGCTCGGAATATGCCGCATTCCAACAGGTAAGCAGTAGCGATCTTCCGATCTATATTAATGAATTTATGGCATCGAACGACACCTCGGTCGTAGATCAAGATGGCGAACATGATGACTGGATCGAGATCTATAATGCCTCCGCTGAAATCATTGATCTTGGCGGAATGTACTTGACCGACAAACCGGATAATCTTACAAAATGGCGGATCCCCTCCGGAACAAGTATCGTTGCCGGTGGATTTCTATTATTCTGGTGCGATGAAGATGAAGAACAGGTCGGCTTACACACAAACTTCAAATTAAGCGGCGGCGGTGAATTTATTGCCTTGAGCGAGAACGGAGGCTTATCAATTATTGATTCCTTGACCTTCGGCGATCAAAACACCGATATTTCTTTCGGTAGAACTCAAGATGGCGGAAGCGCATGGCAAACCTTTACTTCGCCAACACCGGGATACAGTAATTTGCGAACCGGGATCTATGAAATGATACCTGCAACCACGGCTCTTTATCCCAATTATCCCAATCCTTTTAATCCAAGAACATCAATCAGCTACTCCATTTCAGACAGGTCTTCGGTAGGAGGGCGACTTTTAGTTGATCTTTCAATCTATGATCTTTGGGGGCGTAAGATTGAAACCCTATTTGATGGAGCTCAAAATGCCGGGACTTATCATTTGTCGTGGAACGCAGTGGGATATACTTCCGGCGTTTATCTTGCAGTTTTAAAAATTAATAACGAGATTATTAACACACAGAAAATGCTCTTATTAAAATAAAGGGTTATTATGCAAAAGAGCAATTATGAAGTCTTTATGGTGCTCGGAGCCATCTGGCTTATTGTGGGTTTGATTGTTTACAAGAATGCGAGCCTCTGGCCGATCGGTGCGATCTTTTTTATTGTTGGCCTTGTCGGTTTTATCGTAAAGACAAAAAAGTCCGATCAGAAAAATGATAACGACAGTGATCAATAAGTATCAAAAGGAAATAATATGAAAAAGGGATTAAGGGTTTTATTTATAATTATAGCTGTGATCATATTTTTAGGAGTTTTCGCTTATGTTGGAGGAACTCAAAATATGGATGAGGTAAAAGATTATGTTCTTCCCGACATTGACATGAAGACTATTGAAGATGGTGAGTATGAGGGTTCTTGTGATATTGGTCGTTTTGCCATAGCGGTCGCAGTAACCGTCAAGGATCATAAGATCGTGGACGTTGCTTTCGTCGAGGATAAAATGTCAAACGTCACTGATGATTTATTTAAAAAAATGAATGAACGCTTTATAAATAAAGATCATCCGTCTTTTGATGCCATGACCGGCGCGTCGATTACGTCAAAAGCTTACATGATCGCTGTAACAGATGCATTAAACAAGTAGTAAAAAATGAAAAAACAAAGTATATCCGCAAATATCGTTGATGTGTTGGACGAACGTATTTTCCCGGGAACGATCAGTATTGTTGATGGTCGTATCTTTTCGATCACTGAAGATGATGAAGAATACGAACACTTTATTATTCCCGGATTTGTCGATTCACATATTCATATCGAGAGCTCCATGCTGGTGCCGTCAGAATTTGCCCGTCTTGCCGTAACACACGGAACCGTAGCGGTCGTAGCCGATGCCCATGAGATCGCAAATGTTCTGGGGATTGACGGCATAAAATTCATGATCGAAAATGCAAAATTATCCCCGATGAAATTTGCCTTCTCTGCACCACCCTGTGTACCGGCGACTTCTTTTGAAACCAGCGGAGCAAATATTTCTTCCGAGGATATTGAAACTCTTTTTAAGGACTATCCCGAGATCATGTTTCTCGGCGAGATGATGAATTATCCAGGTGTAGTAAATGATGATGGTGAGATCCTGCGCAAGATAGCCATCGCGAAAGAACACAATAAGCCCATTGACGGTCATGCTCCCGGCTTGAGCGGTGCTGAATTGGAAAAATATATTTCGGCCGGTATTTCAACCGATCACGAATGTTCAACCAAAGGTGAAGCTCTGGAAAAACTTGGACTCGGCATGAAGGTCCTTATTCGAGAAGGCTCAGCAGCAAAGAATTTTAGTGAGCTGATCCCTCTGGCAAATAAATACCCCGAAAGCATAATGTTTTGTTCCGATGACAAACATCCCGATGATCTGCTTGCGGGACATATCAACGACCTTGTAATTAGAGCTATTGACAACGATATTGATATTATGAACGTCTTGCGCATAGCCTGCGTTAATCCCGTTAAGCATTATGGATTGGATGTCGGGCTCTTACAGATAAATGATCCCGCTGACTTTTTGCTTGTCGAAGACCTCGAGGAGTTCAATATCATCCAAACCGTTATTGACGGTAATATTGTCGCCAGGAAAGAGCGGACACTTTTGCCTTATAAAAAGATAACAGCCGTGAACAACTTTAATGTTCACCCTAAGCGGGCCAGAGAATTCTTTATTGAACATCGTTATACCAAATCTCCGGTCATTGAAGTACTCGACGGCCAGTTGACCACCAACCGTATCGAAAGAGAAATAAAAACAGAAAATCATAATCTTATTTCCGATACTGAAAATGACATCCTGAAAATTGCGGTCATTAATCGTTATGAGAACAGGAATCCCGAACTCGCTTTTGTCAAGAATTTTGGATTAAAGAAAGGCGCCATTGCTTCTTCAGTTGCCCATGATTCTCATAATATTGTCGTTGTTGGTGTTTCTGAAGAAGATATTTGTTCGGCGGTCAATATGATCATTCGTGAAAAAGGTGGAATTTGCGCCGTTTGCGAAGAAGATGGAATTTCCGAGATATTACCATTACCTGTCGCAGGCCTTATGAGCGATAAACGTTATGATACCGTTGCCGCTAAATATTCCAAACTAGATGCTCTCGCCAAAGAGCTTGGTTCTGAGTTAAGCGCACCATTTATGACACTATCCTTTATGGCACTATTGGTCATCCCCGAGATCAAGCTGAGTGATAAAGGCTTGTTTGATGGAAATAAATTTGAATTTATCACCTAAGCTTCCATTCATAGATTTAATGGATTAATAGAAATTATTAACTTATTATATTCTCTGCTAAAATCAGAATGAACTGAGCATTGTTCTTTCGTGATTTACGAATTGTCTTTGTTCTTTTTCCTTTATTCTTTTATCTTCTCTTATGTCAGAAAACACACTCTTTACATCATCAACTAATCTTCCACCTCTTGCTGCGCGTATGCGACCACGAGAGCTTTCACATTTTGCCGGACAGGAACATCTTGTCGGAAAAGGTAAATTTGTTCATAATATGATCGCATCATCCGCCCTTTTTTCACTGGTACTTTGGGGGCCACCCGGAACGGGAAAAACAACGCTCGCAAGAATTATTGCACAATCGGGTGACGCTGTTTTTTATGAGATCTCCGCTGTTTCGGCTTCGGTGAAGGACGTACGCGAGATCATCCGAAAAGCGGCATCTCATCAACAGATGGGCAAGAAAACTTTGCTTTTCATTGATGAGATCCATCGTTTCAATAAAAGTCAACAGGATGCTCTTTTGCATGCCGTTGAGAATGGCGAGATCGTCATGATCGGCGCCACGACGGAGAATCCTTCTTTTGAGGTTATTTCACCGCTTTTATCCCGCTGCCGTATTTTAAAGCTTCAATCACTTGAACCTAAAGACCTTATTGATCTTATCGATCGTGCCATGAAAGAAGATATCGTTCTTTCAAAATACAAGATAGATCTTTCGGAAGATGTGCTAACTTTTCTTATTATGTCTTCGGGCGGTGATGCCCGAAAAATGTATAACACCCTGGATATTACGATCCAGCTTGTTCGTGGAAATGACCCCGGTAATATAAAATTCACTATCACCAAAGAAGACATTCAAACTGCTCTCCAGGAACGTGCCTTGCTATATGATAAGGATGGGGACTATCATTATGATACCATTTCCGCTTTCATTAAAAGTGTCAGGGGTTCCGATCCCGATGCGGCGGTCTACTGGATGACCGTCATGCTGGAAGGCGGGGAAGATCCGCTTTTTATTGCAAGACGCTTGGTTATTTTGGCTTCCGAAGATATCGGTAATGCGGATCCCCAGGGATTGGTCCTGGCTAACGCCGGTTTCCAGGCGGTAAAAGCCATTGGACTACCTGAAGGTGCAATTGTTCTTGCTCAGGTCACTACTTTTTTAGCTTCCTCTCCCAAAAGCAATGCTTCCTATATGGCATTGAACAAAGCAAAAGCTTCTATCCGTGATACGGGTTTCCAATCGGTGCCTCTGCATCTTCGAAATGCTCCTACGGATATGATGAAACAATTTCAATATGGCTTGGGTTATATATATCCTCATGATAAAGAAGGCGGATTTTCAGGACAGGACTATATGCCCCAACAACGTCCCGATGAAGTGCTTTATAAGCCCAAAAATCTCGGATACGAAAAATTCATTTATGAACGACTGATCAAATGCTGGCCGGATCGATATAAGGGATAAACATGTCGATACTAATTCAAAATGTTCTGCTGAATGATGAACGCAAAGATATTATAATTAAGGATAATAAATTTTCAAAGATCCTTGATCCAACTGACTCAATTGGATCTTCTGATTTGTTGATCGATGGCACACGATTTGCCATCCTTCCCGCCTTTTATAACATGCACACACATTCCGCTATGACCCTCATGCGCGGCTATGCTGACGATATTGAATTACACAGTTGGCTGGAAGATCATATTTGGCCACTGGAGGCAAATCTTACTGAAGATCATGTTTATCATGGCGCTCGTCTTGCCGCTTTGGAAATGATCAAAAGTGGAACGGTCTTCTTTAATGATATGTATTTTTTCCCTTACGGTACGGCAAAAGCCGCAGATGAGATGGGCTTGCGTGCCGATATCGCCCCGGTGCTGATTGATGGAATGAATGCTGCCAGAGCGAAAGAGATGATCGCCTATGCTCAGGAGACAATAGATCATAGCGGTGATTATTCGTCCCGTGTTCGTTTTGCTGTTTCTCCCCATGCCATATATACCGTTTCGGCTGAAACCCTGAAACGATCGTTCGCTCTTGCCCAAAAAGAAAACTTACCTTTTCAAATCCATTTATCAGAATCGCAAACTGAGGTTAAAAACTCGATCAAAGATTTTGGCTTAAGGCCGGTGCAGTATCTGGAATCATTGGGAATTCTTGATTCGAATGTAACAGCCATTCACTGTGTCCATCTTGATGACAGGGATCGTGAGATCCTTAAAAAGCATAATGTCTCGATCGCGCATTGCCCCGCCTCAAACATGAAATTAAGTTCAGGGCATTTTGACTATGTTAAAGCAAAACAAGCCGATATTAAAATGGTCGTTGCCACTGATGGAGCTTGTTCAAATAATAATTTATCCCTGTTGGAAGAAATGAAGATCGCCTCCTTGCGCGAAAAAGCTTTTTCGGGTGATCCCACTGTTTTACCTGCTCGTGAGATCTTTGATATGACAACTATCAAAGCGGCTAAAGCAGCCGGTCTCAATGCCGGCAAGATCGAGGAAGGCATGCTGGCGGATTGTTTGCTTGTGAATTTGGATCATCCGACGCTTGTTCCAAGGGGTCATTTGATCTCCGATATTGTTTATAGTGCAAATCCCGAATGCATTGATACCGTCATTTGCGATGGCAATATCCTCATGCGGGGCCGCAAGGTCAAGAATGAAGATGATATCATTAAAGGCGCAAATGAAGCGTATCGGGATCTGATCAGGAAATAAAATATTTTTCATTAACACCTGGTTTTAGCTGGGTGTATAGCCAAATAATTTGTTAAACGCACCGGGTTAAAACCCAGTGTTACTAAATAGTATCTATTTTTTTGTGATTGGCATCACAGTTCATTTTTGCATATAGAAATATGGGATTCATTTCAATAAATTATCAGGAATATTAATTTATTTAGGTCGTAATTGAATTATATGATTACCGGACATACAACCTAAAGTGGTAAAACTTACAATGATAATCACATTCCCAATCAGATAAAACAGGAGACTACTCGACCCCGAAGGGGTCAAACAAGTATATAACGCTATGCGCACAACAACCGGACCCTGAAGGGGTCTAACAAGTTCGTAGGGGGACAACATGGGAACTTACACACGCATACTCTACCAAATAGTTTTCCAAACCAAACATTGGGAACCTACACTAACCAAATTAAATAGAGATAGACTTTTTGCTTTTATTTCCGGCATATTAATGAAAAAGAAATGCTTTGTTATTCAAGTTGGTGGCTATAATAACCATATTCATATCATAACAAACGTGCATCCAACTATTGCTGTTTCGCAATTAGTAAAAGACATTAAACTTTCAACAAATAATTTTATAAAAACAGAATCCCTTTTCCCCTCTTTTAGAGGATGGAACGAAGGATTTGGAGCATTTACTTATTCGATTGATGCAATTGAACCATTGAAATACTATGTTCGCAATCAAGAATTGCATCATAAAACAGAATCTTCAAGAGAGGAATATTTGCGACAATTAAAGGAATTTCATATTGAGTTCAATGAAAAATACATATAACAACTTGTTCAACCCCTTTAGGGTTGTAAGTATAAAAAGTTGGCGGCTATATACTTGTTTGACCCCTGTCGGGGTCTATTGGATTTTTCAGAAGTTAGGGAGATTTCAAATTGGGTTTGATGAAAAATATATTTAATAATTTGTTCAACCCCTTTAGGGTTGTAAGTATAAAAAGTTGGCGGCTATATACTTGTTTGACCCCTGTCGGGGTCTATTGGGTTTTTCAGAAGTTAGGGAGATTTCAAATTGGGTTTGATGAAAAATATATTTAATAATTTGTTCAACCCCTTCAGGGTTGCTATAAATACTTTGAAAAAGTTTATAATGTTCTTTGGCGCCTTCAGCGTCCCTTTTTTAATAATAATTAATTTTTCTTTCCTTTCCGCTCAAGTCCTCCTCAACGAATTCATGATCGATCCCGATAATGACAATACCGGTGAGTTCATTGAGATCTTCAATGCGGGAGACTCACTTATTGAAATGTCGTTACTATTTCTTTGTGATGCGCAGGATACCGACGCAATAACACCTTTCCCGGATTCATTGCTGTATCCGGGTCAATACGGACTTATTCTGGATCCGGATTATTCCGGGGAATATGATCTTCTAATACCGGATTCAATTCCCCGTTTTACCATCCCGGATTCTCGTTTTGGGATGTATGGAATTTCCAATTCAACATCAAAACCATTTTCTTTACTTTCATCAGATCATAAAATATTGGATTCATATATAACGGGTAGTCCGGATTGGCCTGTTAACGGATATACTATTGAGCGCATTCGATGGCAAGACAGTCTTTGGCAAACATCTTTAAGTGTCGGCGGTTCTCCCGGTTTCCGCAACTCTGTTTCCGCTAAAGGATTGGACATGGAAATATCTTCGTTTCTTTGTGATATCCTGGATGGACATTTATGTATTTCATTTTTCATTATTAATATGGGTTTAGAAAATATTTCCGAATATTCATATGGATATATTGTGGATATTTCACGACAGGTCCCGGTTATGAATGATACTGTAATATTTACCGCTGACTCTATCGTTGAGCCGGGCGATTCATTGTTTGTTTTCTTGGAATATGACTATCACTCGAAAGGCGCTATGAGCATTCATGTGTTCACAACTTGTGGTGATAATATTTGCGATACGCTTTCTCTTGATATCAATATTCCACTTTATGAAGACGAGCTCATTGTCAGTGAATTTGTTTGCAAGACCGGTGACAATTTTTCCAGTGAATATATTGAAGTTTTTTCGCGATGCCCTCTAGCCGTTCAAACGAAAGGGCTTATAGTTGCGGACATGACTGGACAGATCATTCTTGGATCCGATTATATATTATATCCCGATTCCATGCTGGTGTTGGTCCAATCTGCGTCCTTTTATGATGATTTCCCTTATGTATATAACTCACTTATTCCGCCGGCATGGCGCAGTTTGAATAACAGCGAGGACATCATTTGTCTTCAGAACCCCTCCGGTTCTAATATATGTAACCTACATTATGATGCTGTCTGGAACATAGCTCCCGACTGTGCCATGCAATTGGTGGATACGGCATTAAATTATCGAGATCCTAATAACTGGGAGATATCATATTCGGGTTCGCCCGGTGAAAATAACATAAGTGAAAAACAATTATTTCACATTTCCTGTCATTTGCCGTTAGAATTCTTCACACCCCTTGATACACTATATTTTTTAATAATTAATGATGGCTATTTTGCATTATCTGAAAAACAAATATGCCTTCATACCCCCATGGCCGATCAACTGTTTATTCTTCCAGAGAGTGAGCCGGGAGACACGATTTATTTTTATCCCGATACACTAAATATTTTTCAACAAGGCACTCAAATTTGCTCTTTGTCAAGTGAGCCTTATTTTAATCTGGTTTTTAAATATTACTATCCCCGCCCAGAATCCCCGTGTTCTTTTAATGAGCTACTTTTTGAGCCCATGGATACTTATGGCCAGGTTGAATTTATTGAATTGTTTTGCCTGTCCGATAATTTAGATCTCGATCACTGGCAACTTAAGGTCAATAACTCGAATATTCCCCTTGAAGGCATTTTGGTTAACACATATAATGTATTTTGTGATATCGATGATCCTGTGGGTGGTCTTGCAAGCTCTAGTGTATATACTTTTCAAAATTTTCCCTCTCTTCCAAACGGGGGCGCTGATTGTTACCTGTTTGACCCTATGGGTAATATTGCTGATCATTGTGATCTGCGCGAGCATGATGATCTTAATATGGGCAAAAGCCTCGAGAAGAAATTTTCAGGTATTCCTTCAAATGATCCCGATATTTGGTTTTCCTCGGTTTCCGCTTCCGGTGCAACTCCCGGACGGCAAAACAGCATTACGGCGCTTCCCGGATTGCGAAATGATCTTGATATTTATCCAGTGATCTTTTCTCCCGGTACTGATGAGCGGATTCAGTTCAGTATTGATTCTGAGAGCGATCTTTCTTTTTGTGAATTACTTTGCTTTAATATGGCAGGACAGCTTATCTATCAAAAAGAACAGGCTCTTTTCTCTCAGCCTGCCTGCCTTATCTTTTGGGACGGTAAAACGGAGGGGGGTGATTTTCCCGCACGGGGAATATATCTGGCTTTGGTTGTTCTCCATGATATCGGGGGCAATACCTTTAAACTCAGGGATACTTTCGTAATAAAATGATAATTATGAATAACATTTGAAAACTTATTTAATTATTTTATCTTAAATTAATTAAACAAAAAGGAGTCCAAATGAAGAAGTTATTGCTTATTTTTATGAGTATCATTTTTCTTTTAACAGGAGTTCATGCAATGGAGTTTTCAGAATTTTCACGATCAATGACAGTCGTCAACACAATAGAATTAGAAAAATATCTCGGTACATGGTATGAATATGCCCGACTTGATGTATCATTTGAGCGGGGTATGACCGAAACTCAGGCAAATTATTCCATGCTTGAACCGGATCGAAAAGGAAGGACCCGGGTCCGCGTCATCAATTCCGGCATGAAGAACGAAAGGCTCAAAAAAGCAAAGGGTAAGGCTTATATTCCCACTGCGGAAGAACCGGCAAGATTGCTGGTCTCGTTCTTTGGACCTTTTTACGGTGATTATAATGTCATTGCTTTGGATACCGAAAATTACCAATGGGCCTTGGTTGCGGGTGGATCGACAAAGTATCTCTGGATATTGACTCGTGAAAAAGAGTTAGATCCGGTAATCCTTGAATCACTTAAATCCAAAGCACATGCTTACGGTTTTGATACCGATGCGTTAATATATCCGCAATAATATAGTGTCCGCATTATATCCACAAAAGACAGAGTGCGCTCTGTCTTTTGTTATTAATTCATAAAAGGAACAGGCATGCCTGTTCCCTACACTCTATATTTAATTGTTTTTTAATCCGTCTTGGAGCACTAGTTACCAGTTACCACTTACCTGTCACTCTTTATACCTGCCCATGACAATTCTTATATTTCTTACCGCTTCCACAAGGACAAGGATCGTTTCGCCCAACCTTCGGATGGTCCCGTCGAATGGGTTCTGTTTTACCGGCCTGGGGTGCACGCGGTTGTGAGGGTGCCTGTGCATTGGATTGTCTTGCCCCTTCGGCAAAGGCCATATTCTGATTTTGCGGTTGGTTGATCTGCATTTGCGGCATGGGTCGCTGCGGTTCTTCCTGTATGCGTATATCCGTGCGGTAAA
>JAIPIT010000046.1 GCA_021734505.1 Fidelibacterota bacterium
TTATTTAAGGTATAAAAATAGCCGTCAATTGGCGGCTTATATAAACTTATCAAAAATAATTTAGTATGTGTAACGAATTGAAAATGCCGCATCACCCCATGAGGTTCCCCATGTGCCAATGAAACTCAAAGCAGGTTTGTAGTCTAATGTTACTGAAAGCGGGAAATTAATGAGAGGTTCAAGGTCATAACCAACACCAATAATACCATCAATACCCAATGTTAAAGCAGTTGTCCACCAAGCAGTAAAACCAACATGAGCGCCACCACCGAAGAACCAAGAAAGACCTTCAACTTCACCGATCTTCAAAGGTTTGTGGAACTCATAAAGGCCGGTAATAACCAAACCTGCATTTCTCCAACCTACAATGGCTTCAATTGCATTGCTTTCAGACATGAAATAACGTCCAGTGATACCATTTGAACCACCACCACGTAAACCTGCATCCATTTTTGTTGCTTTTTCCTGAGCAAAAGCAAAGGATACCGCTAGAATCATGATCATGACAATAACTAAAAGTTTCTTCATCTTTTCTCCTTTTCCTGCGTTTATGTTTTTACATTTTTGATATGAAACAACAAGTGCGTATTAAGTGTTTATTGCATTGATGATCCATTATCCTCAGGAAATATAGAATAGTTTTTTTAAAAAGTCATCAATTAATTTATGTTTATTGTGAAATAAGTTATCAAAAAGAGCCGCATAGTGCAGCTCTTTTTGATTGAACTATATTAAAGTATTGTTAGAGCGCATATCGGATTGATAAAGCAACGCCGCCCCAATTGGTTGCCCAATAACCGAAAATATCATAAGCAGGTTTGTAATCAAGTGATAATAACAAGGGGAAATTAATCAATGATCCCATGTTGTATTGAACGCCGATAATGGCATCAAGACCTAAAGCAAAATCACGACTTACCCACGTGCTTCCATTCCAAGTGGATGTAGCGCCTTTCCAGTTGCCCAAATGGATACCGCCACCAAAGTACCATGAAAGATCTTCAACGTCACCGATTTGTTTATGAATTTGATACATACCTGTAAAAATAACACCGTTAAAGCCGGGTGTGCTAACGAGAGCTTCAACTTTTGATGTTTCGCTCAATGAATAACGAGCGCTAATACCGCCAAAATTGTTCATAATGCCAAGTCGCAAGCCGGCATCGAATTTGGAATCTTGGGCAATAGCTATGGTTGTAAGGGTGAGGGTGATCAATACGATCGCAAGAAATTTTTTCATCGTGTTCTCCTATATTGGTTAGTGTGTTTATGTCAGTTCAATTACTGTATCATAATGAAAAATAATTTTCGGTTTCAATTAACGCCGCTAATATATTGTTAAAATTCCTCAAATGAAATGTGTTTTTTATTTTGTTGACATTCCATGAATAGATAACTAAAAAGGTAGTATTTAAAGCTTCTATTTATTACTTTTCGGGTAAATAAAAATGGATGAAGAATGAAAAAAATATTATTACTATTCTTGATTATATCGACCGCAATAGCGGCTATTCCCGATGGTTATTATGATAATGCTTCCGGACTCTCCGGAACGGCATTAAGATCAGCTTTACATAATATTGTTGATGGACATACAGCATTGTCCTATACACCGGGTGTTTGGGATGCTTTCCTGACAACTGATCTTAAAGCTAATGGAAAGATCTGGGATATTTATAGTTCATACGAATATACTTGGGGAACTGATCAGGCGGGAAATTATTCTGCAGAAGGTGATGTATACAATCGGGAACATACTTGGCCGCAAAGCTTGTTCAATGAAGCTTCACCTATGAAAACAGATCTTTTTCACATTTATCCTTCGGATGGATATGTAAATGGATGGAGGAGCAATTACCCATATGGTGAAACAAATTCTCCAACACGTACATCAACTAATGGGTCAAAATTGGGATCTGCACGCAGTGGTTTAGGATATTCCGGTACGGTTTTTGAACCGATTGATGAATATAAAGGTGATCTCGCAAGATCATATTTTTACATGGCTACAAGATATTATAATGAAGACGGAAACTGGGATAATTGGGCTATGGCTGATGGCGTAGAATTGAAGCAATGGGCTGTCGAAATGTTGCTAGAATGGCATGAAATGGATACGGTAAGTTCAAAGGAATTAAATAGAAATGAGGCCATTTATGCTTTGCAACATAATCGAAATCCGTTTATAGATCATCCGGAATATATTTATTATATATGGACAGATTCCATTCCAAGCGCAATGGTTGGTATACCCGAGGATTTCAAAGTCGGTGATGCTTATCCTAATCCCTTTAATCCAAGATGTACTTTGCCTTTAGAATTAGATCGGGATAGTCAGATCAAGATCAGCTTATTTGATATTCTTGGTAATGAGCGCAATGTTCTTTTTGAAGGGATGATGCAAAGCGGTCATCATTATATTGATATTGATGGTTCTGATCTGTCTACCGGAATGTATTTGATCCGCGTTCAGGATAACAACGGTTCAGTGCTTCGAAAAGTCTTATTGATAAAATAAAGCATTGATAATAAATCAAATAAAACTTAATTTTCACGATTAATGAAAATGTGAAAGGAAAAAAATGCCTCACGTGAACATTACTCTTCCGGACGG
Organism: Fidelibacterota bacterium; assembly: GCA_021734505.1. Taxonomy (GTDB): domain Bacteria; phylum Fidelibacterota; class Fidelibacteria; order Fidelibacterales; family Fidelibacteraceae; genus M50B103. The sequence continues at coordinate 2,615 of JAIPIT010000046.1, forward strand.
AGCAGTAAAAACTTATGACCAAGGTGTCACACCGATGGATATTGCTTTATCCATTTCTGAAGGTTTAGCGCGCAATTGCGTTGTTGCCGAGGTCAACCACCGTCTGACAGATATGAGTCACAAAATTGAGGAAGATGCTGAAGTTCGTCTGATCACATGGAAAGACAGCGAAGCACATGATGTCCTTTTACATAGCACGGCCCATGTTATGGCGCAAGCGGTACAACGGATTTTTCCTGAAGTTAAGGTCACAATAGGCCCTGCTATCGAAAATCGCTTTTATTACGATTTTGATACTGAAAAACCTTTTACTGAAGATGATCTTCAAAAGATCGAAGAAGAAATGATAAAGATCATTAAGGAAAATATACCTGTAACACGCAGTGAAATTTCAAGAAACGATGCTATCAAGCTTTTCGAAAAAATGGGCGAAAATTATAAAGTCGAGATCATCTCTGAAATTCCTGAAGATGAAATATTAAGTCTATACTCTCAAGGCGATTTTACCGATCTTTGCCGCGGTCCGCATCTTCCTTCTACCGGAAAGATACCAGCTTTTAAACTTCTGAGTGTTGCCGGTGCTTATTGGCGGGGTGATGAAAAGAATAAAATGCTGTCCCGCATATACGGAACTGCCTTTCCTTCAAAAAAAGAATTGAGCGCTTATCTCCAACTTCTTGAAGAGGCCAAAAAGCGCGATCATCGTAAATTGGGTAGAGAATTAGATCTATTTGAAATATCGGATACGGTTGGACAGGGTTTGTCGCTCTGGTACCCCAAAGGCGCCACCATGCGTAAGCTTATTGAAGATTACTGGCACAGCGAGCATCGCAACAGGGGCTATGACATTATTCAAACACCGCATATCGGGAAAGCCGAATTATGGGAAACTTCAGGACATCTTAGTTTTTATAAAGAATCCATGTATCCGGTCATGCCGGTAGAAGGTCAGGATTATTACCTCAAACCGATGAACTGTCCTTTTCATATTATGGTATACAAACGTCATCAAACATCTTACCGCGATCTTCCCATTCGTTATGCGGAATTGGGAACCGTTTACCGTTATGAGCTTTCTGGCGTATTGCATGGCTTAATGCGTGTTCGTGGATTTACTCAGGATGATGCTCATATTTTTTGCACACCCGAGCAACTGAATGATGAAGTTGAAAAATTACTACAGTTCTCGTTTGATTTTCTAAAAGCATTTGGTTTTGAAGAATATGAACTGTATCTCTCAACAAAACCCGCAGAGAAATTTGTCGGTGAACCTGCATTATGGGAAAAAGCCCAGGAATCACTGCGCAAATCCATGGAAAAAATGAACATCGATTATAAAGTCGATGAGGGTGGGGGAGCTTTTTATGGTCCGAAGATCGATATCAAGATCAAAGATGCCATAGGCCGTTTATGGCAATGCACAACCATTCAATTTGATTTTAACTTGCCGGATCGTTTTGATATGACCTATACTGGTTCAGATGGTGAAGCCCATCGACCTTTTGTTATTCACCGGGCGATCATGGGATCACTCGAACGCTTTATCGGTGTGCTGATCGAACATACGGCCGGAAAATTCCCGTTATGGTATGCACCTGTACAATTGAAGATCATTCCGGTCTCCGAAAAGTACAACGATACAGCGGAAAAGATCGCGGAGGAAATGCGTAAAGAGAATTTGCGGGTTGAAATGGATGCGCGAAATGAACGCGTGGGATATAAGATCCGCGATGCGGAAACGCTGAAGATCCCTTATATGATCGTGGTTGGTCAGCAAGAAAAAGAGAACGGAATGCTGAAGTTACGACATCAAGGTGGAGAGGAATTAGAAGCGATGCCGGTAGGGGTAATGATCACCTTAATAAAAGATCAGGAAAAAGAACGAAAGTGATTTCATTTATAACTATTCGTTTATTTTACGCCCTTACTCAACAAATCTTAAAAAACGCTTGTATATTAGTCACTTAGTTGGATATATTTGGCTCAAATTCCTTTGTTTAAAGGATTTGTATTATTTATATTACGGAGTATAATTTTAAGGAGTTAATATCTCACGAACCATGAGACCGAATCCACAGCAAAAAGACGACACAGTAAAGATTAACGATGCCATCCGGGCCAGAGAGGTAAGACTTATCTCTGAGGATGGTGGATTAATAGGGATCGTAGACATACGAGAGGCGCTCGACATAGCTGAGAAAAGAGATTTGGATTTGGTGGAAATTTCACCAAATGCCAATCCCCCTGTATGTAAGATCATAGATTACGGTAAGTTTAATTACGAACAACAAAAGCGCGAGAAGATCAACAAGAAAAAACAACACATCATTACCGTAAAAGAAGTTAGATTTCGCCCGCACACCGACACCCACGATATTGAAACTAAGGTTCGCAAGATCCGGGAGTTTGTCGAAGAAGGTGACCGTGTGAAGATATCCGTTATGTTCCGTGGACGGGAAATGGCCCACCAGGAAATGGGACGCGATACTCTCGACAAGGTGATATCACTTCTTGAAGATGTAGCAAAGATCGATAAAGCCCCTAAACAAGAAGGGCGCTTTCTCACGGCTTATCTCGCCGCCAAAAAGTAAGGAGACATTATGCCCAAGATGAAAACAAATCGTGGTGCAGCAAAACGGTTCAAGGTAACCGGATCAGGCAGAATTAAAAGAAAGAAAGCCTATGCAAGTCATATTATGACTAAGAAAAGCACAAAGCGGGGACGAAAGCTGCGTCAGCAGACTGGGATATCATCCGCAGACATTAAACGTGTAAAAGGAATGTTGGGATTATAATCCCAAGGGCTTTAAAGGAGTAAATTATGCCAAGAGCAAATAGTTCTGTACCAAGACATCGTAGACATCGCAAGATCATTAAACTTGCAAAAGGACAATTCGGCGCACGTCGCAAATTATATAAAACTGCAAAAGAAGCTGTAGAACGCGGTTGGATTTATGCTTACCGGGATCGTCGCCAGAAAAAACGTGATTTCCGCAGATTGTGGATCACACGTATCAATGCTGCAGTTCGACAACATGGATTGAGTTATTCACGCTTCATTCATCTATTGGATGAGAAGGGTGTGGAGATTAATCGGAAACAGCTGAGTGAAATGGCTATTCATAAACCTGAAGCATTTGCAAAGTTGGTCGAAACAGTAAAGAAATAATTTAGCTGAAAAGATAATAACCATGCCCTTCCGGTAGCTACCGGGAAGACGGGCGACAAATATGAAAAATTGCAATATGACCAAAGATACTATACTCGAAGTTCAGAAGCAGTTTAAAGAAGCACTTGCCAAAGCCCAAGATCCTCTAGCATTAGAGGAGATAAAAAATACTTATCTTGGCAGAAAAGGTAAGGTAGCCGGTCTTTTCTCAACGATGGGAGATATTTCTCCTGAAGAGAGAAAAGAGGTCGGACAATTGCTGAATAAACTCAAAATTGATCTACAGACTCAGCTTGATGCGAAAATTTCCGATTCTTCTCCTGCCGGTTCAAAAAAGGAATGGGTTGATTATACCATGCCGGGCTATTCGATGTCCAAAGGATCAAGACATCCATTGACACAAGCCGTTGATGATATGTTATCCATTTTTCAACGACTTGGATTTGATATTGCATATGGACCGGAAGTTGAAACTGATTGGTTCAATTTTGAATCTTTGAATTTTCCACCAAATCATCCTGCTCGAGATATGCAAGATACTTTCTACACTGAAGGTGGCGGTGTTCTGCGAACACATACTTCACCCGTGCAAACCAGGTACATGTCCAAACATGAACCACCCGTACGCATTGTTGCTCCCGGACGTGTATTCCGGAATGAAGCCATCTCCGCGCGATCATATTGCCTGTTCCATCAAATAGAAGGCCTGTATATAGATACAGATATTACCTTTGCCGATCTCAAAGGTACCATTGAGCTTTTTTGCCGCATGTATTATGGCAAGGATGTAAAGATCAAATTCCGTACCTCATATTTCCCGTTTACCGAACCTTCGGCTGAGGTTGACGTATCCTGTTTCCTTTGCGGCGGTAAAGGATGCCGTGTTTGCAAGAACACCGGCTGGTTGGAGATCATGGGTTGTGGTATGGTAGATCCGAATGTCTTGAAAGCGGTGAATTATGATCCTGAAAAATATACGGGTTATGCTTTTGGACTGGGTGTTGAGCGTATGGTCATGATGCGTTTGGGGATAAATGATATCCGTACTTTGTTTGAAAATGATGTGGAATTCTTACGACAGTTCTAAATTTGGAAGAGAAAAATGATCGTTTCAATAAATTGGTTAAAAGATTATGTTGATTTTGATATGCCGCTGGATGAATTGGCGGATAAGCTGACAATGGCCGGATTGGAATGTGTCGTCAAAGAAGTTGGCAAAAGTATTCCGAAAGGCGTTGTTGTTGGGAAAGTTCTTGAACGGAAAAATCATCCTAATGCCGATACATTATCTGTCTGCAAAGTTGATGTGGGCGGGGAAGAAGTCCTTAATATTGTATGCGGAGCACCAAATGTTGATGCCGGTCAATTCGTACCTGTTGCTACGGTTGGTACTCAGTTAACCCCTGATTTTAAGATCAAAAGTGCCAAACTTCGTGGAGAACCGTCTGAAGGCATGATCTGTGCTGAAGATGAACTGGGACTTGGTGACAATCACACCGGTATCATCGTATTGGAAGGTGAACACAAAGTTGGAACACCTTATGATAGTTATTTTACTTCCTCTAAGATATTGGATATTGATATAACGGCAAATCGGCCGGATGCAATGTCACATTGGGGTGTCGCTCGCGAGATCGCAGCGATCACCGGTAAAACATTTAATAAAATTTCGGTTAAATTGGACGAAAAAGGTCCAAGTATCAACGAACTTACTAAAGTGAAAGTCATTGCACCTGAAGGTTGTCCCAGATATACGGCACGTGTTATTGAAGGCGTAAAGATTGGTCCCTCACCTAAATGGATGGTGGATCGTCTCCAGGCAGTAGGATTGCGTTCAATTAATAATGTGGTTGATGCATCCAATTATGTATTAATGGAAACCGGACATCCTTTGCATGCTTTCGATCTTGATAATTTAAAAGATCATAGCATCAATGTTCGCTTTGCCGGGAAGAATGAAAAATTAGAGACCATTGATCATAAAGAACGGGAGCTGAGTGAAGATATGCTCCTGATCTGTGATGGTAAGTCCGCGATCGCTCTTGCCGGTATCATGGGCGGAACGGAATCAGAAGTCAGCGATTTAACTAAAAATGTTCTTATTGAAAGTGCTTATTTCACACCCGCTGTGATCCGCAAAGGATCAAAGCAACAGCAATTGTCAACGGATGCATCAAAACGCTTTGAAAGAGGCACAGACCCAAACGAAACACTTGTCTACGCACAGGATCGCCTGGCATCACTTATTCTTGAACTTGCCGGCGGGACATTGGCAAAAGGCATGATCGATATCTACCCTGAACCTATTGAAGCAAAAACTGCTGAACTACGTATTGAGCATGTAAAACGTGTTACGGGTATTGAAATATCCAAAGAAGAATGTAAAACCACTTTAGAGCGACTTGAATTTAAGATTATTAAAGATGAAAATAATACCTTGACGGTCACCATTCCTACTTTCAGACCTGATGTGGAACGTGAGATCGATCTCGTGGAAGAGGTTTTACGCATCAATAATCTTGATAAGATCCCCTCAATGAGCAGAATGACCATTTCTGTAGCGGAAGAATATGATAAATTTCATCCTTTTCTGACAGGTATAAGAAATTTCTTTGTGGGTTATGGTATGCATGAGGCCGTAAACAACTCTCTGGTCAACGAGGCGGCTGCAACATCGGGTATTTGGGGCTATACACCCCTGAAAATATTAAACCCGCTATCGGTGGAAATGAACATGCTACGGACGGATATGATCCAACCGCTATTGAGTAGTTTACGTTCAAACGCATTAAAAAAACGCAGTAATATTCGCTTGTTCGAACTCGCGAATGTTATTGAAAAAAATGATTACACCGATACACATGCAATGGAGCATTATAATCTTGGTGTGATCTGCTCCGCCCCGGTGTGGGGATTGAATTGGACCGGTGAAGATAAACCGGCTGATCTTTTTTATATGAAAGGTATTCTTGAACACTTTCTTAGCAGTTTAAATTTCAATTACAAGCTCAAAGAAAATACCGATCGGGACGAATTTGAAATTCTATATAATATTGTTGTTAAAAAAACTGTGATCGGAAAGATCGGACAATACAAATCTGAACAATATGAAAAATTACAATTGCAATATCCGCTGGTAGTTATGGAATTGCAAATAGGGAAGTTATTTGATTGGTACAATACTAAAAAACAGTATGGCTCCGTACCACAATTTCCTTCGATTTTTCGTGACATGTCCCTTGTAATGGATAAAAAATCCAAAGCAGAGACAATTTTAAATGAGATTAATCAAAACGGAGGCAAATATCTCGTTGACCTTGTGCTCTATGATGTGTACATTGACGATGAGAAACTTGGTAAAGATAAAAAGGCATTATCTCTTCGCCTGGAATTCAGAAGTGATGAAAAAACACTTAAGGATGAAGTGATTGATGATGTGATGAATAAGTTATTTGAACGGTTAAAGAATCAATATGGAGCTCAGTTAAGGTAATGGATATCAGCTCTTTTGAACTTTTAGAAAAAAAAATACACCAAACCCTCGATGTTCTTTTAAAACAAAAGGGAACTTCCGGTAACGATACTCTAGCACTAAGTAAAAGTCAGGTAGAGCGGATTACCGAGAAGTTGGCGCAAATATCGGAGTGGATCGAACATGCAGAAGTATGAACCCGACCCCAATACCGTGGAACTGGAATTTCCGGAGGATAAACCCATAAAGGTCACTATTTATGGCCAGGAGTTTCCCCTCAAAGGGAAAGATCCGGAATTCATTCACAAAGTCGCTGACTATGTGAATGAAAAGATGATGGAAGTCGGAGCAAATATGCCAGGAACGACCGCTATCGATAAAGTTGCCATTATTGCCGCTTTGAATATCGCCGGTGAATTATTTCAATTGAAGCAAGATAACCAATCCATTGAGGAATACATTCAGAACCATTCTGAATCATTGATCAAATGCATCGATGATCATCTCAATATTACCTAATTGCTCCGTTTAAAAAAGGAGTAAACATGAATGTCGGCATCATTATTATTGTTGGTGTAATATCAGCATTTTTAGCTGCGTTTATTGTTTTTATTACCTACCGATCTAGATTGGGTAGTATGAAAAACTATAAATTTGACATGCTTGAAAGCGCACGAAAAGAAGGCGAAACACTTAGAAAAGAATTAGTCCTTGAAGGAAAAGATGAAGCTATCAGAATTAAACAGAAATCGGAAGATGAATACAACGAAAAGTTAAAAGAAGTCCGTAATTCTGAGCGCGAACTGCAAAAAAGAGAGAGTAATCTGGACCGTAAAGTCGAAAGTATTGACCAACGTTATGATTCTTTACAAAAATACGATCAGGATCTGAAGAAAAAAGAACAGGAAGTCAATAAACGCGAAGAAGAAATTGAGAGCCTTATTGACCAGCAGCAAAGCAAACTTGAAAAGATCGCCGGTCTATCAAGAGACGAAGCAAAGCAGACACTAAAAGACAGTCTGTATGAAAAAGCACGTGTTGAAGCTCAGGTTAAAGTAAAAGACATCAAAGAATCAGCTGTACTTAATGCAAATAAAGAAGCCAAGAAGATCATAATTGAAGCTATCCAGCGCTCGGCTGCTGATCATACTTCAGAATCCACGGTTGCAGTAGTTGCGCTTCCAAATGATCAGATGAAGGGAAGAGTGATCGGTCGTGAAGGCCGGAATATCCGTCACTTTGAAGCTCTTACCGGTATTGAACTTATCGTGGATGACACGCCTGAAGCAGTCGTGCTTTCAGGATTTGATCCCGTTCGTCGCGAAATAGCCAGAATAGCACTTGAAAAACTTATTCAGGATGGCCGTATTCATCCTGCCCGTATCGAGGAAATGATCGAAAAGGCTAGCAAGGAAGTTGAAGAATCCATTATTCAGGCAGCTGAAGAAGCTACTATGGAATTAGCTCTACCACCTTTTAATGCTGAAATGATGCACCACATTGGTTCATTAAAATATCGTACGAGTTACGGACAAAATATATTAAAACATTCTATCGAAGTTGGCTGGTTATCAGGCTTGATGGCTGCCGAGCTTGGTATGGATGGACAAATGGCAAAGCGTGCAGGTTTTTTACATGACCTCGGGAAAGCCATCGACAGAAATGTTGAAGGAACTCACGCCCTGATCGGTGGTGAGATCGCCAGAAGAAATAAAGAAAATAAGATCGTGGTAAACGCCATTGAATCTCATCACGAAGAAGTTCCCATGGACAATCCCATTTCGGCATTAGTTCAGGCAGCTGATTCTATCAGCGGTTCACGCCGGGGAGCTCGCGGACAAACACTAGAAAATTATATTCATCGTATGGAAAAGCTTGAAGAAATATCAAATGGTTTTAAAGGTGTCAACAAAACCTATGCGATCCAGGCCGGTAGAGAAGTAAGAGTAATTGTTGAAGAAACACAGATCGATGATGCCGCATCAGATCTTCTTGCTGAAGACATTGCAAACAAGATACAGGCAGAATTGACCTATCCCGGTCAGATCAAAGTGACAGTTCTCCGGGAACATCGCTCTATTGGGTTCGCAAAATAATCGGAGTATATTGGAAGCAAAGATCTTACATGGAAAAGTTGTAGCTGAAGCCGTCATGGAAGGACTGAAAGCCCGTATTGAAAAATGTATAGACAATGGTATTCGTCCCGGATTGGTGGTGGTTATAGTAGGTGAAGATCCCGCATCACAAGTTTATGTGACAAATAAAGCTCGTGCATGTGAGTTAGTGGGGATTTATTCCGAAACGCTTCGTCTTCCGGCTGAAACCACTCAAAAAGAGCTGAATGAACTGATTGACCAATTGAATATTGACGACCGTTTTCATGGGATATTGGTACAAATGCCCTTACCCAAACATTTAAATGAAATTGAGATCATTGAACGGATATCACCACAAAAAGATGTTGATGGATTTCACCCTATGAGCGTGGGGCGCTTAGTGCAGGGACAGAGTGCATTTTTACCCTGTACGCCGGCGGGTGTTATGGAAATGCTGGCCTACTATAATATTGAAACCAAAGGGAAACATGTTGTCATTATCGGTCGTTCGAATATTGTTGGCAAGCCGATGCTGAATCTCATGTACCAGAAATCTGAGCATGCCAATGCTACGGTAACCATTTGTCATACCGGTACGCAAAATATGGAAGAACATACATTGAGAGCCGATATTCTTATTGTTGCGGCCGGTGTTCCTGAGATGATAAAAGCAGGAATGGTTAAAGAAGATGCTATCGTCATTGATGTAGGCGTTAACCGTGTTGATGATGAAACAAAGAAAAGAGGATATCGTTTGGTTGGAGATGTTGCTTACGACGAAGTAAAAGAACGTTGCTCTGCCATTACACCCGTGCCCGGAGGTGTGGGTTTAATGACAATTGCAATGTTAATGAAAAATACCGTACAGGCAGCTGAAGATCATATAATCTTGAAAAATAATGGCAAAGAATAAGAAACGACGACCTTATTTAATTACATTTATTTTGATTCTACTAATTGGATCTACCGGCGTCTTTATAACGAAAACCGACGTCGGTTTTAACATTGCATACAGAATATTACGCCAGTATGTTGATCGACAATTTAGCTATGAACTATCTATTAGAGATTTAAATAGCCCACTTAAAACCAACATTGAAGCTGATTATTTGGAATTTTCGAACGAAGATTCTACTTTTATCGTCACTGTGGATACGATCAATATAAATTATCGTGGTATTTTCGAATTATTTGGAAGGCGGCATCTGGAAAGTTTACATTTGATTGAACCACATATATATATAAAACTCGGAGAAGGAAATCAAGTACACTCCGGAATGCCAAAGATAGACTTCCCTAATTTTCTGGTAAATGCCATACGAATTGAAGATGCAAAAATTCAAATTGATACTCCTGATACGATGATCTATCAGGAAATAGATAATCTTTTATTCAGCTATTCGGGTAGAAAAAGCGGAGCAATATTTACTATAAAAGATCTGCAAATGAAGAATGATGATCTGGGAATTGAAATTCATGACCTTTCCAGTGAAATTATGTTTAAAAATGATATTGCAAAATTACGCAATTTAAGTTTCATGTTTAATGATTCCCGCATTTCATCAAATGGAAAGATTCGCTACGTTGAACCTTTCCGTTTTCAATTTGCTTTCAAAATCGCTGACTTTAAAGTTGAAAATTATATTGAACTTCCGATCATTAAAGAAAGCGATAAAGTTGATCTGAATCTTGATATCATGGGAGATTTTAAAGCCTTTTCAGCTACAATTGATTTGAAAGGGTCGTTGAATAATAAAAAGATCATACAATCTAATTTCAATATTGAGTATAAGGACGATTATCTTCATCTTTTACAGGCATCGTTCAAAAACGCTGATACGGATATTTCCCTATATGGATCTTATGGTCTTAAAGATAAATACATTACAACAACATTTTTATCCTATGCTTTAACACCCTCGGATTGGTTGGAAAAATTACCTGATTTTGATTTTAATGGTCGTTTAAGAGTAAATGGATATTTTAATGAGCGTCTAAAGGTCAATTATGATTTTGATTGCCAGGACCTATATGGATTGGAGTCAACAAGATTAAGTGGAAATGTATTCCTTTTTGGATTGGATAGTATTGTTCTTGATTCAAGTAATTATATCTATTTACCCGATGGACTATTAAAAGTACGTGGGTCACTTAGTGATCTTAAAAATGTCGATTTAGATATATACGGTGAAATTGCCTCATTAAATCAACTTGAAGTTCCGAATATGGAAAATTTAAAAGCAGATGATATTTATTTAACACTTAAAATCTTAGGCGATATCAATGATCCTGACATCCAGATGAATTTTAATCTTGATACACTTAAATACGATATCTATACTGTAAACAATCTGAATGTATCCCTTTTTAGTAATAAAATTGTTACCGATCCGAGTGGCGGAGTGCTGATATCATTTGAAAATGCTGCATTGGATTCATTTTTGATCGGGTCCGTACAAACCTACGTCCGAATGGACGAAGATACTATCCAAATAGACTATTTTGAAATATCTCATGAAAATTACAAATTGAATTTATCCGGTTCGATCAGGGATCTTAAAGAATTTACGATTCAAAATTTATCGGGGACATATCAGGGTGAGAATGTTTATTTGCTGGATCCGGTTTCATTTATTGCTTCAGAAGAGGGCTATACACTTTCAAGATTTGATGTTCTATATCGGGACGCTCTCCTTTCAGGCTCATTGAATGTAAAAAATGATCTGATCAAGGGTAGTTTGAACATTGCCGGTGCCGAATTGAATTCTTTACCTTTAATTTCAACTATGGTAGATAGTGTGGGTGGAATTTTAGATCTTAATTTAGCTATCAGTGGCAAATTGAGCTCTCCTGTTATTGATGCGGGATTATTATTAAAACGAGCACATGCTTTTGGATTGGATGCCAGAAGGATCAGGTCACAACTTCATTATGAAAACAAAATGGTGCTTGTCAATAATATCCGCTTTGATATTGATGATGATACGAAGATCGCTTTACAAGGAAAGCTTCCTCTTCGAATAAATTTCAATTCGAAGAAACCGGTTGAGATATTACAGGAAGATTCGCTTTATGTCGATGTTGATCTGACGAATGTCAGTTTGTCAAAATTACTGCCCTTTATTCTTCCTTTCCCCATTTTCGGTAATGCTGATGCTTCCGGTAGAATAACCGGGACGATCAATGACCCTATTATGGATGCCGATCTTTTTGTAAATGATCCGCTGGTTACAGGGATCGAAGGGGATTCCGATAAAGGGCAATTCCATTACAGCAATGAACGCATGTTCTTTAATGAAGTCGAGATCTTTGCTGACAATGGAAGGTATTTTGGGAATGCAAATTTCTTTCTTGACCTGAGTTTTCAACCCCAAGGTGAAAGATTTTATCCGGATAGCAGTCTGTACGTTTATGTAGAAGGCAAGGATGATGAAATGATCTACCTGACACCTTTTATTGATCCGATGGAATCTTTTACAGGTGATCTATATACGGTATTGGAAATGACAGGTAATTTTAATAAGACCATAAAAAATGGAAAAGTTACTATTAAGAACGGTCACCTTGT